>JBBPZG010000065.1:0-4241 GCA_038199095.1 Saccharimonadales bacterium (SeqCode) | reverse complement strand
TCTGGCTCCCCCACGTGAACGTGCTTGGCAACTCTTCATTTGCAGAAAACTACGAACAAAACTTACTAGCATGCTTAGCTTAATTATTAATTGACGTCTTTTTTAGCTCATCGTCCGGTTCGGGGGTGGAATTGTTTTTCTTGACGACACCGTAATTTGGTTCGCTATAAAGTAATTCCTCAAGTGAGTCTATTTGGTGGTTGTGCTTAACAATAAAGGTATCTCTATTTTGATGTACTTTTTGGTAAATACTTAATTCAAGAGGGATTCGGGCTTCACACTTTTCGTTAGAGCATTCACATTTAAATTTCAGAAGAATATCATCATTCCTGGCTAGTCCTGGATTACCGTCTTCCCTGTGGTGCGCATCGATTTCATCAAGGTTAGTGCCCACCACCTCATTGGCTCGTCTGAATATCATTTCATTTTCAATTTGCCGCTGCTCGTTAATTGGCATATCCATAACTTAACTATATCAGATATACGGAGAGTCGCTAATCACCATGACAAACAGACACGCATTACCATCAATCTTAGAACTAAATATGTAGGTTGCTTATGCTCGGCTACGGGGCTGGATAGCGGGCTTCGCCCTTCTCTATTCCGGCGCGCTCGGAGCAAGCTCCTTTGAGTGTCCTATAGCTTCATGCAGGAAAAACTATAAAGAAGTAGGAAGGTTTTCTCTGTTTCTGCTCCAAATCCATACCGAGAAATATAAAAACACCCGTCAAAAGACGGGTGTTTTTATATGGCTCCGCGTACGGGTCTTGAACTATCTGCCCTGCGATGATTTGCGACCGAATATTTCTCGTAAAGACAGACGCCTGCTATATTCGAGAGCGCCATAGCGAAAAGTGCGAATTGCTACCGCCATGACGCCTGCGGCCGTAACCCCTAGGATGACAATGCCTAGTAGTATGTCCGGAGTTGATAAGTTACCGACGGCGTTGCGTAACATCAATGGAATTGGTGCCGTGAACGGGAAAAACGTCAGAATTTTTACTATCAACGCCTGAGGTGTCGATATGAATAATGATGCCGCGTAAAACGGGCCGAATATCAATAACATTACCAGACTAAAGTACCGGCTGCCATCTTTGGCGGTTGGCGCAGCCGCGCCGATAGCCACCAGCAGGCCGGTAAATAGCAGGAAGCTGAGGACAAACAACATGCCACCGGCAATGATACGCAGTGGATCGACCGGAATGCTGGTCAGATCAACGCTGGGCAAGGATAACCTGTTGTGTAACAGCAAGTAGGCAATAATCACCGATACCAAAATGACCAGGTCCTGGACAAAACCGATGACCAGCAGTGATAGAATTTTTCCGACTTTTTGACGTCAAACGACAGCTTGTCGATAACGACTTTGTCGCCAAAGCGCATCGTAAAGTCCTTGATTTCGATAGTTTCGCGAGGCATCGTGCTCGGGCTCGTCATGGAGACAGTGTAACAAAAAACGTACTGGCGAACGTAACAAATATTAGTGTCGAAAGCAGCACTATTTCAGTCTTTCCAACTCAGACTCCAGGAGGATGCGAGGGTGGAACTAAATTGAAAGCGAGCTAGGTGCGATGTACTTGATAATGATGAGAAAACTTTGTCGCTCCTGCCGTTGTCAACCCTCCGAAGAGGTGGTGGCTTGCCAGGCTGTATTGATGGCGAGTTGGGCGTGGCTGCTTATCCACTCGTACCATGAAACTGGAGTAAGGGCTGCCCACTCGCGCACATCCGAATCCGCGCCAACGTAATCACTGGGAGGCGTATCTCTCAGGGTCATTTCTTGGGGGGCGAGCAGGTCTAGCAGCCTTGCAGCGGCCCGCACCTCACGCCGCGTTTCTGTAAGATATTCACTTGGGGTTGGGGGCCTATCGTCCTCCCCTCCGTATGCCGCCGCGGGGGGCGGTTGATACGTAACCAACTCTGCGTTAATCAAATTACAACTAAGGTAGTATGCCGTCTGCAGGACAGATTGTTGACTGAGTTCGCTTTTAAAAGGCGGTAGCGCGGCGGCAGTTAGCTTGAGCATATAGTTGGCCGCCGCAAGCTTACGAGCACTACTTTCAGCTTGTAGTTCTTCGATGCGGGTTTGCCATGCCTCGGATGAGCTCATTTCTCTACCCTATAACATTCAGATGGCGTTGTATAGAGCTATTCTTGAAGCGTACGTGAAATGCCTCTCCTTAGGCGAGGCATTTCGCAATTCAGGAGGAGCTCTTTACATAACATTTTAACTAAATTATAGTTTTGCTTAACGTGAAAAATCAAACACAATCTAAGCCCACGAATATTAAGAATCGCTGGACAGGCCATCCCTATTTCGGACTCGGACTAATATCTTTAATCTCAATTATAATCCTCGTCGCTATCTTCTTAAATTCTTCTGCAGGCAACACTATTAACTTGCCCGCTAAATATCAACAATCATCTATGATGGACTCAACTTCTATACTCATTGACGGTATAGATCCAGGAGAAGGTGTCTCGACCCTCTACAGAGATCAAAAAATCACCCTTCAAACTAATGATCTGAAATTCGCCCACGACATCCTCATAGTGCTTGGCGAGCATGAGCAAGCTACCATATTGAAGTCCTTCAAAACAGTGCCTAACGGAGTTTTAAAAACCGAGATTTCTGTACCTACACAGTACAAAACAGGACTAACCTCGCTACACATTTACTATACTTTGCAAGGAGATATGACTACAGATAGGTGGGACGAAGTTTTCGTAGCAGCCTCAAAAAATGATTATGATGGCGACGGCCGAAAAAATAGTAAAGGGAGTTGTAACGGTGTAGTGCCTGATTCCCATCAGGACGTTGACCATGATGGTCAAGATGACGCCTGTGATGGGTATATAGGACCAAAATCTAACCACTAGGACATTTAAATCAAAAGGTTGGTATTTTGACTCTCCATTTTAGTCTTAAACATATTAATCAAAAAAGCTTATAAGCTCGGAAATAATTAAAGCTCAGTAGCGTGAACGCTTTCTGGACCTCTTGTCGAATATACATGCTTGGCTCCCCCTAGGGGACGAGCTTCGCAACTTTGCAGAGTGAACTAGTTCTAATAGAGACTTACACTTTTCTAGCGAGTGAGCCAATACGCTGGATTATTCCTGGCTTTGGGCCTATGCCGTGCTGCCTATCAAATTCAGTAGTGTCGGATAAAGCGGTCCCTATCGGCTGATAGCCTAATTTAGCCACAATACGATCGCGTATTTCGTTATGCATTGCGCCTGAAAAAGGAGAAAAAGCAATGGATACCCGGGCGGGCCCGGATGCAATAAGTACATGCTGAAGTTTACTCTGTGCCTCATCTTTGGGGATTCGATCTGTATGTGCGTCTAACAGCCCCATAAGACCAGTGGCGCCGCCGTATTTGATAATGCTAAGTGTCGGTGCCAACTCTTCAGCTCGTTCAACTACGTTGCTTATAGCCCAGATGTCTTTAGGTAAAGAGGTTGCGTTAATAATTGCCTGTCGTTGATCTAATCTTTCAAAAAATTCGGCACGCTCTTTAGGATCTTCTGGTAGCGGCGGTGCGGCAGCTATATTATAAAAGTCGATAGCGGGCAATACTAAATCAGGGGAAAGTATTTCAATGCGCTGTGTCAGTGCTGTAGAAGTCATGAAAGCTAAAAATATCACAAAACTGGTATTTAGTAAAGCATAAGCATCTTGGCTCCCTACGATAGAGGCAATTATAACTACTATAAAGCAAGACTTGACTGGTATAAGCCTTAGTGAAGCACGTTATTGATCAACTCGCCCGACGCCTTAGCTTACCTTTCCTAGTGGGATCGCCTGCGTAGCTTATATTGACAAGGGGGCTGCTGCGCGGTTTATGCTTACGTGTCGCGATACATCTTGTCCAAAATTTTTTTCAGTTTTTTGGGATTTTTATAGCTTCATAGCTGAGGTTCTGAGCATTTACTGCGCCCTTCAAATTACAGTTTAGTTAGGACGTTGCTTTGAAACATGCTTCTATGAACTTCAGTGCAATGCTGGTGGCGACTCCGTAACAATCCTGTGTTGGATATTAATGGTGCAGTGCAGTGGATAGTCACAAATGTCGATGACAATAATGGCAGGATGGATACGCTGGAGTCGGCAGAAAATACTTTAAAAGCTAAAAGCAATAATTAAAATTGCCCAATACTGTTCTAACCTAAGACTAAATATAATAAATTAACAGACTGAAACTTTGCTGGTTGACTATTATCGTCAGTCTTAT
>JBBPZG010000064.1:0-2674 GCA_038199095.1 Saccharimonadales bacterium (SeqCode) | reverse complement strand
TTGAGCCTTTTCCTAACACTTTACAGGTCTTGTCGTGGAAGAATCCCTTAGGTTGGTGGCAATGGGCGCGGCAACTGCGTGGCTACGATCACGTTATTTTCATCTGGTGGGTACCGACCATTCAGGGACCAATTTACTTAAGCATGCTGCAGGCTTTACGTAAGTCAAAACCGCGCACAACCATCATTTGCCATAATGTCTTGCCGCACGAGCCCAGGCCGGGCGATCCTGCCCTTACCAAAGCAGTCCTACAGCGAGTCGACCAGGTGATAGTCCACTCTGCCGCGCAGGCCATCCTAGCCAAACGTATATCATCGAGTCTGGTTAAGGTGTGCGACATTCCCATGCATGCACCTACCGGTGCCCACAGGATAACCAAAGAAGGCACAACGCCTTTAAAGCGACTGTTGTTTTTCGGCATAGTACGTCCCTATAAAGGCATCGATGTATTGCTACGCGCGCTCGTCGAGATACCCAACATTGAGCTCACGATCGCCGGTGAGTTTTGGGGCAATGGCGAAGAATACAGAAAGCTTATTGACTCTCTAGGGTTGAAATCAAGAGTACGCTTACGTGAAGGATACATACCAGTCTCCCAGCTCGGGGAATTATTCGCGTCAGCCGATGCTGCAGTTCTGCCCTACAAAGCCAGTAGTGCCACCCAAAACGTTGGTTTTGCGCACTTATATGGTTTACCGGTTATTGCTACCCGGACCGGTTCCATGTCCTCTCAGGTGCGAGACGGCGTCGATGGCCTGCTATGCGAACCAAACAATGTAAAATCCCTAACCCAAGCCATTAAGCACTTCTATGAACCCGGCATGGCCGTTAAGCTTGCCCACGGTATTCCCGATAATCCGGACGAACAGGGCTGGAAAAACTATATTAATACTATACTCAGCAAGTGATGTAAAATTGAGCTAATCTACATTTCTCTGTATAATCATAAGCAGTATGACAAAAATAGAAAATGTACTGATCGTAGGCGGCGGTTTTGGTGGCGTCAAAACTGCTTTGGGGCTGGCCAATAATCCTCATTTTGCTGTGACCTTGTTAAGCGATAGTGCAGAATTGCGGTATTATCCAACCCTTTACCATACTGCCACCGGCGGCAAACGGGCTAACTCGAGTATCCCCCTAGCGAGAATATTCAAAAACAAAGACGTCACCGTGAGCCGGGGCGTAGCCGACACCCTGGACCGTAAAGCAAAGACCATAATTTGCACTGATGGACAGATATACCCTTACGACAGCTTGGTCCTAGGACTCGGGGTTGTGACTAACTACTTCGGTATCAGCGGTTTGCCAGAATACTCCTACAGCATTAAGTCGCAGGCTGAAGCCGGACGCTTCAAGGCACATCTGCATGCCCAGCTCTTAAGTGGCCACCGTCCAGACCTGAACTACGTAATTGTAGGGGCCGGGCCGACTGGCATCGAACTAGCGGGTGCCTTACCCGATTATTTACGGCGGATTATAAAGAACCATGGCCTCCCGGCCAGGAAAGTGCACATTGACCTTATAGAAGCCGCCCCGCGCTTACTGCCACGCTTCCCCAAAGAAACTTCACGCACGGTTCAACGACGTTTAAAGCGCCTCGGTATCCGCCTATACCTCGGCAGCGTTGTACAAGCCGAAACGGCCGAGGCTTTGGTAGTGAATGGTAAGCCGATCCGCAGCCATACGGTTGTTTGGACAGCAGGCGTAACCAATCATCCTTTCTTCACAAAAAATAATTTTGTGCTCATGGGACGTGGCAAAGTGGCGGTCGATACCTATCTTCAAGCCGAAGAAAATATTTTTGTGATCGGCGACAACGCTAATACGCCATTTAGTGGCCAGGCTCAGACCGCGCTCCACGATGGAACATTTATTGCTAACAATTTACGCCGCAGAGCCAGGAGCAACCAATTCCACAGCTATACAGCAAAGCAGCCTATTACTGTTATTCCAGCAGGACCACACTGGGCAGCTGTGCTATGGGGTAAGGTCAGCCTGCACGGTTTTCCAGGTTGGCTTCTGCGCGAAGCAGGCGACCTGGTTGGTTTTCATGATCTTGAACCGTGGAAAGCAGCTAGTAAACAGTTTCTTACCGAGTTTGCCATTGAAGACAGTTGTCCTACCTGTGCCGCAAGGACTACAGCTTAGTATTGCCGTCATCTATACCGGAACCGTTATACAATAAAGGCATGGAACAGGAGTTTACTGGTGCTTACACACGGCTGAACGATGCCCAGAGAGAGGCTGTTGATGCTATTGAAGGCCCCGTATTGGTAGTTGCAGGACCAGGCACAGGCAAAACCCAGCTGCTTAGTTTACGTGTCGCCAATATACTCCAAAAGACCGATAGTGACCCGGGTAGCATACTCTGCCTGACGTTTACGAATTTCGCAGCCACTAACATGCGCGATAGGCTTACCAAGTTAGTGGGTCCCAGCGCCCGCAACACGGTGGTGCGGACTTTTCATAGTTTTGCGGCCGATATTATGAGTTTATACCCTGAATATTTTTGGAGTGGAGCCCGGCTTAGCATTGCGCCTGACGCCGTGCAACTGGAAATCGTTCAGAATATACTTGCAGGTTTGCCGCTCGACAATCCTTTAGCCCTCAAATTTGCCGGCTCGTACACAGCCTTACATGATGTCCAGCAAGCGTTAAAACTTACGAAAGAAGC
>JBBPZG010000063.1:0-5064 GCA_038199095.1 Saccharimonadales bacterium (SeqCode) | reverse complement strand
GGGACAGCTTATGGGCCGAGGGCTACTTTGCCGAGTCAGTGGGTCAGGTCACCGAAGCTCGCATCAAGGCGTATATCCAGAGTCAGTGAAGCCAAGCAGGCAGCAGACCAGAAGCCCCGTACTTTAGTGCGGGGAGCGGTTTACTAATTGCGGCTTTCTTTTGCAAATAGTATAATCCCAGCATTCTTTATGTAATATCGCGCTCATAAAAGTAGTTTGGGGATAATAGTGAAAAGCTTGAGTATAGAAGAGGTGTTACAGCGTACATCTGAAGTGATTAATGGTGTAATCACGCCTCAAGCTGAAGCGATAGATACTGAAGCCGCATGGCCGGAATCTGGCATTCACGCTTTGCAAGACGCCGGGCTGGGAGGTTTAGTAGTATCTAAGAAACATGGCGGTAATGGACATGGTCTGTACGCTCTCGCGCAGATTTGTGAAGTTATTGGGTCTTCGTGTGCTTCTACGGCGATGTGTTTCGGTATGCACTGCGTCGGCTCGGCAGTGATGTCGGCCAAAGCAACTTCCTACCATAGAGAACACTATTTAGACGCCATTAATCGGGGTGAACATATTACGAGTTTGGCCTTAAGTGAATCTGGTTCAGGCGCACATTTTTATTACCCTCAGACTCAGCTTGGTGAAAAAAGTAAAACCCAGTTCTTAGTAAATGGTGAAAAAACTTTTGTGACAAATGGTAGTCATGCCGATTCCTATGTTATTTCTACGGCGGAACAAGATGGTGAGGGGATGCCTGGTCAATTTTCGTGCTTAGTTATTGATAAGCAAAACCCTGGGCTACACTGGGGCCCCGACTGGCATGGCTTTGGTATGAGAGGTAATTCATCGCGTCAAGTAGACATCAAAAATGCGATTGTGCCAAGAAAATGTTTACTTGGTAAAGAAGGGGACCAGATGTGGTACATATTTTCAGTTGTTGCGCCTTACTTTCTGACGGCCATGGCAGGCACGTATCTAGGTATTGCTGCTTCGGCGTTGAGCGCTGCTCAAGAACACCTTACACGTCGACGTTATGCTACTAGCGGTAATACGCTGGCGCAACAACAAGTGCTGCAGCATCGTTTAGGTCAACTATGGGCCCAGGTTGAACGATCCAGGCGATTTCTCTACCACACCACTAAAGAATACGATGATTCTAAGAGTGAAGTCGCATTAATGCCTGCAATACTATCAGCCAAAGCGGAGATAGCGGATGCAGCAGTACATGTGGTCAATGAAGCGATGACCCTCATGGGAGGGATGGCCTACCGTGAGGGAGCAACATTACAGAGAAATTTACGTGATGTTCGCGCTGCGCACGTTATGGCACCTACTACCGATATACTTCGAATCTGGACTGGCAGAGCACTCTTGGGGTTACCTTTACTGAGTGAATGAACCAGATCGTTTTGTTCCAGTGTGACAAACGTTTTAGCAGCTTTATCAAACGCGAGTTAAAAGGTCAAAAGATCACAGACATTAGGGGTGAAGACGTAGAGAAACTACGGGCTCATTTAGAGGATAGAGATCATCCGGTTGGTATAGTTCTCGTAGGCAGTAGGGCGCATGAGCCTATCAGAATTGCTCAAAAAATCCATTTTTCCGACAAAAATATATCAATTTTGCTGCTGGCTAATTCTGAAGGGTTAGCGGGCTTAACAAAAGCCATTCAGACATCGCCACTATTCGGGAGCGAAGTCAGCTCGGCTCTAGAAAGTCCGACTGAACATATCAAGGTTAGGGTTAAGTCCGCTATCTCTCGTGCACGCAAGCGTAAAAAATATGAGCAGGCTATCTTTCAAGCTAATACCGATATTGCCGGTCAAAGTCCGTTCTTAATTCATGCTATCCGTTATTTAGACAGTTTATTAGACGTGGCACCGATTGGTATTGGTTTGGTGAATGCGGCTGGCAAAATACTAGCGTTAAATTCGTATGCCCAAAAACTCTTAGATTGCCAAGAAAGAGAGGCAATTGAACTGCCAATATCATCCTTCTTTGAGGCTAAAGATAATCATATATTTGCTGATTACTTCGATTTAGTTCTAAGCAGTCCTCAGGCGCAGGCAAAAGTTTTTTTGCAGCAAAAGGGTAATGAAGCGCTACAATACATTGAAATAACATTTGCTCGTATGACTAGTAGAGCTTCAGCGCCGGATTTAATTCTACTAATGCAAAATGTAACTGATCGGGTAATGGCGGCTCGCAAGGAAAAAGAACGCACTCAGCTAATAGCGTTGAATAAAGCCAAAGACGAATTTATATCCTTGGCATCACATCAGCTCCGGACACCCGCAACTGCTGTCAAGCAGTACGTCAGTATGCTCATCGCCGAGTATGCAGGTCCATTGAATGGTGAGCAGTTGCAATATCTACAGATAGCATATGATAGCAATGAGCGTGAGCTTACTATTGTAGACGAGTTACTCAAAACTGCACAATTAGATGCCGGCGGATATACGTTGCACAAAAGCTTACATAACATTCCAGACCTAATACAGCGCATTATTGATATTATGAAAACCAGTCTCGAACTTAAAAATCAGACTATCCTATTGACCTGTACGGATCAGTCAATAACTGCATTTATTGATAAAGCAGAAATCGAGATTGCGATTACTAATTTAATAGAAAATGCCAGCAAATACTCTTATGCAGGGGGTGAGATAAAGATCACGATTAGCAGAAATGACCTGTATATTTTTATTTCTGTGAGCGACAATGGCGTAGGAATTAAAAAAAGCAACCTCTACCGTATATTCGACAAGTTCACCAGGATAAATAATGACTTATCGGATACGGTGCTTGGTACCGGGCTGGGACTATACTGGGTCAAGCAAATAGTGGAATTGCATAATGGAAGAATTGCCGTACAATCTAAAAGCATGAAAGGGACAACTTTTACTGTAACTTTGCCGGCATGAATCATCACACAGTCGTCCTTATCGTAGAAGATGAAAGAGTTTTGCAAGATATTTATAAGTTCGTACTTACAAAAAACGGCTTCAAAGTTTTAACGGCAAACAATGGTGTGGAGGGAATCGAGGAGCTCAAACGATCAAAACCCAATTTAGTAATTTTAGATATATTCATGCCAGTTATGGACGGAAAAGAATTTCTAAAAACAATCGAAGTCTCTAACTATCCAAAAACAAAGTTTTTGGTCTTTAGCAACCTTTCCGATCGTGAGACCCAGCAGGAAATGCTGGCCCTAGGAGCCCATGACTTCGTAGTAAAATCGTCGATGACACCGGATGATTTAGTGCGTATAGCGCGCAAAATGACAGTTTAAATTTCTAAACACCAAACCTCTTACACGATTTCTTTATAATCGAATAAAATTAACGGATACAAAAATGTTTGGCTGGCCTTGGTGATCGAAGTCAGAAGTAAAATGGTATGCTATGACTCACAATCGCTTTAGTGGGTTTAGAGAAAAAAATCTTGCTTCGTAACAATTAACGCTCAAAGATCTGCTGGCAAATGGGTCTATCACTACGCTACAGAATCAGGGGAACCTTCAAATCTACTGTAACCAACTTCATCCATATACAAACTAGGTGCTCCCTCTAGAGACAAGCCTGTAGCATCTAGGGCAGCATCTACAATCTGCATATCATTAACCCAGCCAACATAAGTATGGTCAACAATGCGTTGCTCCCCTTTAAGAGTGTTAAATGTACGAGAGTATACCTCTCCATGAACAGGGACCATTACAACCTCACCCGTTACAGCTGAACTACCGTATTTTATTAAGTTTTTTGCTGTACTTTTTATTGCATCCCAACGACTAAAAGATTTCTCCGCCATATTTAGTAAATTCCTCTCAGTTAAGTATTCTCCGATACATACTCAATAATTGCAACCATAACCATTTTGGCTGGCCATTATGTTCAGTGTTAAACTTTTGCTGGTCAGCTCACCTCAGCCTTCAATTATGCTTCCTAACGGGTTGGCCTGTGTAGTTTCGGCGATCAAAGATTAATGAGCATGTTCGTTAGAGTGTATATTTTCAGGTTTGCCACCCATCATCTTCATCATTGGTAGACCACCACTCTTAATGAAGCGAAATACCAGTACTCCTGCTAATAGCAGGAAAGCAATGTTCAGGAAACTCGTATAATTCCAGCTAATGCTTGCCTCGGTTACTTTAGCTGCTCGCTCGGCAGGGATAAGGTGTAACAGACCGAATACTAGCTCTATTACGTAACCTGCGAGTACCATTGCTACGTAAAAGGTGCCAGTAATGAATAGTGCCATTTTTGTTCCATAGTATTTGCGGTAAATAACTATAATAGGCAGAATTATCAGGTCAGCAAAGATGAAGCTAGTAACACCACCGAAGCTGATACCACCATTCCACAGCACTCCTGCTAGGGGTACATTTCCTATAGAGCAAACAAAGCTAATAACAGCCACCAATGGCCCAACTAGCGGCCCCCACAGCTTAGACAATAATGGGTGACCTGTTAGAAAAAACTTTTGCCAAAAACTATTTGGTATCCATGCACTGGCCGCTCCTGCTATGAGCAGCCCTAGCACGATCTCTTTGATTACCGCTGCCCACTCCATAACGAAAATGTGCGATATGGAAGTTGCTCCCTCGGGTGAACGCAGGCAGCTCCAGAAGGTACCCTGACGTTGGATGCTCATGTCCATGGCAGCATGGCCCTCCATTGAGCCAGCCAAACCCTTTTCAGCTTGTTCGTGGGCAGATGCTAGTAACTTCTTTCGCAGAAACAAACGGAACATAATAGCGATGAACAGTATCATCAGTGGGCCACCAATAAACTCAGCCAGGGTAAACTGCCAAGCAATCAGCAGGGCTAAGATTATACCTAGCTCAATAACGAGGTTAGTGGAGGCAATCTCAAACGTTATCGCTGCCGTAAAGCTGGCACCTTTACGCCACAGTGACCTTGCTAGTGCCACAGCGGCATACGAGCATGAAGAGCTTGCCGCCCCTAAGCCCATGGCGATTAGCAGTGTCCTAGGCTTATCGTCACCTAACAGCTTAGTAATAGTACTGCGACGCACCAGTGCCTGCACGATAGCCGACAGGGT
>JBBPZG010000062.1:0-2900 GCA_038199095.1 Saccharimonadales bacterium (SeqCode) | reverse complement strand
TTTACTTGTTGTCTCAACATTTGCAGCACTTAGCTTGGTAACGATTGCCCGGCGCCTGAAGCTTAGCAAAAACTAAACACACCTAAACAAAGGGAGAACGTCATGTCTGACCGACCTCGAATCGGTCTCGACAATGCGGCATTTGCCGGAAGACTGCGCCAGCCTACGGGCCCGGCGCAGTCTTTGCGCGTTGCCACTCTCCCGAGGATTGCTGGATATACCCATAGCGCTAGCTCAGAGATTCGGGTGGTGAGCCGAAGGGCTAACCATATCACCCATCCGGTCAGACAGAGCGCAAAGCTTGCTCGCAGTGATAGTCCATCCTCTGCTATCACAGCGGCTCTTGCGCCTATACAATCTCCTCAACCATCTGTTGAGCGTCAGCCCGAACCACATCATCCGGCCTCTAGTTCTCCAAACCGCAAAGCCCCGCTACCTGCTTACTTGCAAAAGCTACCAGTGTCGCAATCCGCATCCTTAAGGCAAACTACCTCCAAAGTGGCAATCATTCAGCCCCAGCCATTTGCCAATCCGGCTCGTCCGAAGTAGCAGCGATCTAATGTACTACGCCGGCAAATGGTCGAGCTGCCTCCCAAGAAGAGGCTGCTAGATAAGCTAAATTACAAAGCTTACCCCAGCCAGCAACTGGTATTGATTGGTATGGCTGGCTTTATATTCATGATTGGCTTAGTGGCCAGCGTGCTGACCATGCTGACTAACCACACTGCCACTGCCCAGGTATCGGCACTTGCCAAACATGCTACTAACGCGCCAGCTACGACTGATGCCGCGGCTGCAACGGGCCAGGCGAATTCAGCACCTAGCACCGTTCGCCCTACCGCTCGTGCCGTTGGTCGGTACGCAGTTGCCCCAGACCTGGCCCGCTACCTCAAAATTCCCAAGCTTGGCGTTAATTCCCGCGTCCTGCAAGTAGGTATTACTAACGACGGCGCCCTGGCAACACCAAGCAATGTTTTCGACACCGCGTGGTATACCGGTAGCGCCAAACCTGGGCAACCGGGGGCAACGTTGATTGACGGTCATGTTTCCAGCTGGACAACCCACGGTGTGTTTTATGGTATTTAGAAACTTGTTGCCGGCGACACTATACAGATCGTGACAGATCGTGCGCGGCGATGGTGTAGTGCTGACTTACCAAGTGGTCAGAACTCAGGTTTATGATGCCGACCACGTTGACATGCAGGCAGCAGTAACTCCGGTCACTAACGGTAAGTCGGGGCTTAACCTCATAACCTGTACCGGCCAGGTCAAGCGCGGCACCAGTGAATTCAACCAACCGGTAATCGTTTTTGCCCAGCAGATGTAGCTCCAATCCTACGTTATTTGACCATTTACGTTCAGTACGGGTATATTAGGGTTAGGAATTGCCACGTTTGAGAGCACCGGCAATACGTATCTGGCACATTTTGGCGTGATGTTTCCGCTAAGTCTTAACTTATAAAGAATAAGTAAAGCCTATTTATTGCGAGAGTAGGACGCCTAAACTGCCTGCCACTGCGAGTTGCCCGGGTACTAACGCTGCAGTCCGACCGGTTTATACTCTAACAATTCGATTTTCAGATCAGTTCACCAGACTAGAGAAGTGATAGCGATGTCTGCGACAGGACTTTTCTGCATGGAAAGAAAGGAACGCTATGATAGAAGCACTACTGGCTATAGTGGGGTTAGTTGTTGGCTTTGGTGCGAACACCATTGTGATGAAGCAGCGCCAGGGCTCATCAGAAGAAAAAGCCCAAAAGGAGTTGGCCCGCGCCAAAAAAGAAGCCGATAAGCTAGTTGACGAAGCCAAAGAAGAGGCCCGCAAAGAAGTTGAGGAAACCCGCAAAGAGGAACAGGGCCGCCGCCGTGAGCTCAAAGATATCGAGCAAAGGCTAGTCAGCCGGGAAGAAAACCTAGACCGCAAGCTTGATGAGCTTGACAAGCGCAACGAATCTTTACGCAAAAGCGAGGACGAAGTTGAGCAGCTTAAGAATGAGATCCGTGATATCCGTTCCAAGCAGCAGGAAAAATTAGAAAAGATTGCCAAACTGAGCAAAGCAGAGGCCGCCGATAAGCTGATGCAGATGACCGAACGCGACATCAAAAATGACCTGATTGGTTTAGTGAACAAGCTACAGAATGAAGCCCGCGACAACGCCGAGGAACAGGCCGCGCTAATAATCACCACAGCTATGGAGCGTATGGCCAGTGAGGTTACCGCCGAGCGGACAGTCACCAGCCTCAAGCTGGACGATGACGAAATGAAGGGCCGGATCATCGGTAAAGAGGGCCGCAACATCCAAGCCCTGCAACGCGCTACTGGCGTCGACATTATGGTCGACGATACACCTGGCTACGTGGTGCTAAGCAGCTTTGACCCAGTGCGCCGCGAAGTCGCCCGCCAGACTATGGAAATGCTGATGAAAGACGGCCGCATCCATCCGGGCCGGATCGAAGAAGTCGTCGAAAAGGCCCAGAAGAACGTCGAAAAGGATGTGATCCGGGCTGGCGAAGACGCTGCCCGCGAAGTCGGTGTCATTGGCATTCCTAAAGAAATTCTGCACCTGTTGGGAGAGCTAAGGTATCGCACCAGCTACGGTCAGAACGTTCTCAAGCACTCGACCGAAATGGCCCACATCGCCGGCGTGATTGCCGAGCAGGTTGGCGCAAATGTCAAAACTTCCAAGTACGCCGCTTTGGTGCACGACCTAGGTAAGGCCCTGACGCACAAGATCGAAGGCAAACACCACCACATTTCCGGTGAGATCCTGCGCAAATACGGTGCACCGGAAGAAGTCGCCCTGGCTGCCGAACAGCACCACGACGACGTTGAGGCTACAAGTGTGGAGGCCTTGATTATCCGCACCGTCGACGCCATCAGCGCCGCCCGCCCCGGTGCC
>JBBPZG010000061.1:0-3903 GCA_038199095.1 Saccharimonadales bacterium (SeqCode) | reverse complement strand
TTCTGGGTTGTCTCGCCACCATTTCAATTGATTACCCTCAATACTAAAGTCATATTTTCTTGAAATAGCTCGCTGGTCAAAGTAAAGCATGAAAATTTGACCACTTTTATCATCACTACCGAGTAAGGCTATACCGTCTGGAAACTGAGGGTGTTTAAGCGTTGAAGACATTTTCAAAAAAGCTCCGCCCTCAATCCATTCAAAGGTTACATAGCCGTGAAGCTCAGTTTCAAGAATAAACGGATGTACTCCAGTTGTTTCCCATTGGCCAATTAAAATACTAAGGGGCTTCAGAGCGGGGTTTGGAATAGATGCTTTATTCTTCACATTTTCATCATAACAAAAATGAGCCATACTCGGTTCATTTGTTAGAAACTATGCTGTTTGAAAAACATTTGGGGTCTATTGGTGCGCTGTTAGCTACGAAAGTAAAACCTTACTTCTTAGAGATTTACAAAAATAAGTCCATACTTTCCCCGTGGTCTCTGCCACGGGGATTTTTATTAAACTCTTATAGCGCTTATGCAAAGCATATTATGCAAATAGTTTATGATTATGGCTTGCGACTAGGCGTCAGAAAGCTTGGATTTTAGAATATTTTTTACATGCACGTAAATCTCTTGAGGCGTCAGCATGGCTTTGACCAGATACTCTTCCGGAGCATATTGGTAAACTTCATTGGTAGTGGTCACGTCATATATATTACTCAGGACTACTACTTTGACCTTATCGCCGCCTGGTAATTTGCGTAATTGTTTAAGCATTTCAACCCCGCCCATATTGGGCATTAAAAGGTCGAGTAGCACGAGGTCCGGCTTAAATTGCTCTATTACTTTCAACCCTTGTAGGCCGTCGGCAGCCGTCTGTACTTCAAAACCTTCCAGCTCAAATTTGATACGATACATCTCTACTAAAGACGCATCGTCCTCAACAATGGCAATTTTGGATTTCATGTCACAAGAGTCATTATGCTGACACTGTAATTTAATACCGGTTTAATTGCAACTACCACCGTACCGGATTAATTGCTAAACATAACCGTAGTGGTATACAATCATTTTGATGTTGTCTAAAGCTGCCGTGCTTGTCCTGGTCATAGCGAATGTATCGACCTTGCTAATAGCTCTTATAGCCTATCGTAAAAACCCGGACAGTGCTACTAATCGATTGTTTGGTTTACTGAGCTTATCGTTAATTGGCTGGACCACTAGCAGCTATTTGGCCAATCAAGGTGAAAATATTTCGGCTGAGGGCTTTATTTTCCTGCGCGTAGCGTTTGTTTTTACAGGGCTGCAAAACCTATTCTTTTTACTGCTGATCCAGACCTTTCCCAGCACCCGCTTAATGATGAAGAGATTTTGGGCAATTGTAGTGATTGGGTTTGGTCTGATATCTGCCGGTTTACCGTTTAGCGGCCCTTTCTTTGCGGCCTATACGAATGACATGTTAAAGCCAGGACCAGGCATGATGCTACTGATGCTTTCCATACTAACCTTTACCATTACCGGTATAACATTGTTGGTACGTAAGTTACACCGCTTGAACGGTCCTGCCAGAAACCAATCCAGGTTTCTAATCCTAGCCGCCATAATTTTATGGGGACTGGTACCTTTAAGTGTCGGTATTTTGCCAATTATGTTTAATATTGGTCTTGCATATGCCTTGAGCCCGGTGATCGCCTTATTATTTTCAATAACTATCGCTTACGCGGTGGTCCGCCAGAGACTATTTGATATCCGCCCGGTCGCGGCCCGTTCGTTGTCATACGGCCTATTTTTACTAGCTCTGGTGGTAGCTTACGTGGTGGTAGCTTTTGGCATTTCTAATCTTATCGGCAAAAAATAGCTATGCAACAACAACTGATTTATATTACCCTGGCGGTGGTTTTAGCCTTAACCTTCCAGCCGCTCCGGCGATTATTTGAAAAAACCACGGATAGAATATTTTTCAGAGACCGTTACGATACTCAGACAACGCTTAATAGGGTCGGTCAAATTCTGACTTCAGAACGTTTACTTGATAAATTAACACTTAATATTGTCAATGAAATTTGCCAGAATTTACGGCTACTTAGCGGTCGATTTATTGTTTTGGAAGACGGTAAAATTGTTAATTCTAGTGCTTTTGGTCCGCTAAGTACCACGCCGATAGATTTAACTGAGCTGTATAAGCTTGGCGAACAACTTGTCGTAGCTGATAAACTTGACTCCAACGATCCGAAACTCAAAATCCTGAAGTTCCATAATACAGCCGCCTGGGTGCCTTTACTGGTCAGGAAACAATGGGTGGGATTTTTGCTACTAGGTGATAAACGCAGCGGCAGTATCTACTCGAGGCAAGACCTTAATCTGTTGCAGGCGGTGGCCCCCGGGCTGGCCATCGCTACCAGTAACGCTCAGGCCTACGCTCAAATTGCTCAGTTCAATGTAACTTTACAGCAAGAAGTGCAACAAGCCACGCATAGCCTCAGGGTGGCCAATGAAAACCTCAAGGCCTTAGATAAAACCAAGGACGAGTTTTTGTCGATCGCTTCTCATCAATTACGTACTCCCTTGGCTACCATCGAAGGTTATTTAAGTATGATGGATCATGGTGACGTCGGTCAGATATCGTTGGAGCAGAAGCATTTTTTGAAGTCTGCCGCCGAAGCCACCGGACGGATGTCCCGGATAGTAACGGAGATACTCGATATTTCGACAGTTTCGGCTGGTCGTTTTTTAGTCAGGCAAGCGCCGGAAGACCTGGAGGCTTTGGTAGAACATGAGGTAAAGGGATTAAAGAGCATCGCCGAACTCAAGGGCTTGCAGTTACATTATACTAAGCCGGTTAAACCCTTGCCTCTGGTAGAACTGGATAAAGGCAAACTACAGCAGATTATTACTAACTTCATTGATAATGCCATTCATTACACTCCGGAGGGCAGCATAGATATTGCCCTGGAGGAGTCGGCCAGCGCAGTCCGTTTCACAGTTACCGATACCGGTATCGGGGTGCCCGAAGCTGAACAAGCTAAACTATTTGATAAATTCTTCCGCGGCTCCAATGCCCGGCAAGTTCGACCGGATGGTACCGGTTTGGGCTTATACCTGGCTGATCAAGTCATCAAAGCCCACCACGGCAGCTTGATATCTAAAAGCCATGCCGGCCAAGGCTCGACCTTTGGCTTCGAGATTCCCTTGACCGCCCCAACCAAAACTGAAACAGCTAAATAACACTGCTTAGCTCTAGATATAGTCCTCAACTGATTGCTGACCTGGCACACGTCTAAATAGCAAATATTCATCGCCGTCGCTGTCAGGTAGTTTTGTAAAACCGATTCTTTCTATGGAACGAATGGCAGCTGGTCCGTATCTGTTGTCTTTTGCGACTTCGGCAGTAAAAATGTCTATGCCAAAAAGTTTCGACATACCTCTCATAGCTATAGTAATCGCGCGGGTAGTTATAGCTTCACCTTGGTGGGCGTTATCTACAAAAAAGCTGACTTCTGCCTCGGTTGCCTCTGTTGGGATTTTTGTAGGTTTGCCTTCTTTTCTAGGTACCATGTCCAAACGACCGACCATGGTATCGCCCTCCCAAATTCCAAAGGGCAAAATTTCAGGCAGAGGCGAGTCTATTAGCCTTCTCTCCACTACATCACTCGACTCTGGCGGAGGCATACCATTAACAAACCAGGACTCTGCCAAAGGGCTAAGATTACGACTTATTAAATCAAATAATGCTGGAGCGTCCGTTGGTATTAATCGCCTGACGACCAGAGGATCATCGGTTACTACAAATTGCAAAAGATCAGGGGCAGGAGGGGGGCTATTCTCAAAGGGTGGGTTAATTAACATATGCTTTTGAGTATCGCAAAGGCTGGGCGTGGATTTAGTGATCATCTTTAATATTCTTATCGTAAATTTT
>JBBPZG010000060.1:0-11277 GCA_038199095.1 Saccharimonadales bacterium (SeqCode) | reverse complement strand
GCGCTGCGATGCTCGCTTTCCATCCCAAACTGCACTCAACTGCGTAAATCTTGTGCCGGTGAAGGCCAAGCTCCCGTCTTGTTATGAGGCGAGAGCTTTATTTTTACCCTGCATGTAGCGGCGTAAGCCGCGCTCACCGCTGCGCATAACGGCGTGGTGGCCCCAAATAAAAAGCGGCCGGAGTAAGAATGATAATCGGTTCATCCAGGCTTTAGTTGTCTCGACTTGCCAGTCAATGTCGACATGGGTCGCATCCCCCTTGTCGCGGATGAGGCAGGTAACGGTGCCCAGCAGATCGCCCTCTGAATAAAGCATGGCCCGCTGTAAATACTCGACTGGTCCCAGGGTAATGTGGGAGCGAAGCCGATAGCCAATGGGAGCCTGCCAGGTACAGGTAAAAACAGTGCCTTCAAGATTTGGCGTACGTTTTAAAAAATGCACATCGTTAAGCTGTGGCCACCACTCCGGGGGTGAAAAAGGCGTGGCAGTTAGTACTTGCCACACCTTCTCTGGCGGTTGATCGATATCCCAAACCGATTGGAACGAATAGCGCCGGTTAGACCCCACGATCAAATACCCTTCGAATAGGAAACTGAAAGATATGCAAGGTAGGGCTGAGGTGGGGAGTTAGTCATAGTTATTGTCTCAATTACCGATGAGCAAATTACGATGCATTAGCAAATAGCCATGAGCCATGCTGCAGCTAATCGTGATTTGCTAATCGGCAATGCATTGGTCTTCGCTAAT
This sequence comes from Saccharimonadales bacterium (SeqCode), assembly GCA_038199095.1. Lineage (GTDB taxonomy): Bacteria > Patescibacteriota > Saccharimonadia > Saccharimonadales > UBA4665 > JBBPZG01. The sequence continues at coordinate 10,530 of JBBPZG010000060.1, read as the reverse complement.
TGCTACTAGAACTCATCTCAAAACAACCTTCTGGCCAGAAACTGGCCCTTTTCGGCCACAAAAGCTGAACTGCTCGTCACCGTAACACCGTTACGCTTCCTCACATCTCAGCTCTTCTGACTCGAAAATCATCCAGTTTCTGCCTCAGAAGTTATTTGAGATGAGTTCTAGCCAATGATTGTTCAAGCCGGAGTTGAGACCAACGAATAGTTAGGGGTGAGTTCTCGCGTCTGTTTAAACGGCTGCTGCGCGTGGTGAGTCGTGGCTGGGACGAACCCCAAAGCCAATGCCGAGTATGAGTACAGCCAAGGCTAAGTGCAAGAAGTTATCGGCAGTATTGACAGGGAAAATACCGAGTACGGTGTTTCCCTGCACAAAACCGACCACCGTTACCAATGCGTAGACCGCACCGAATACCCGGAAGTAAAGCTGTGCAGCCTTCTCCGATGACAAGCCGCTGGCTACGGCAACGGCACCTGATAGCAGGTGAACAACATTTTCTATACCGCCGACCACAAATAGCCCTAGCAGAAAACGCATGCCGTCACTATGCTGAGGCGAAAAAGCCGGCACAAAGCCGAGCACGCCTGCGAGTAGAAAGACTACTCCTACAACTAACGCTAATTTTTTAATCATGTAATTGCCCTCCTTATAGAGCTTTATCAAGTCTTATACTTGACTGACCGTAGTGTAATACCATTAATACGGTTAATCAAGTGAAAAAAATTACAATGTATATTAACAGTATTACCCCAGTAGTTTGCGATAAAGTCTTACTTATGACGCTTAAGCTTGAGCCAGACGATGCTTATAGCTTAAGAAATATTTACGCACTAATATACAAATTAATAGCAGCGCATAGAAGTACCAGAGCGTGCGGAACCATCCGTGGTACGTTAACTGTCCACCTAGACGCAAGCCATGGTAAGCGATAGCCAGCATGGCTGCATCGTTGGCCACCAGGACATACCGCCACCAGGAACGCTTAGAAAACACCCGGCGGAACTCAAAGCCAATAAATACCAGGAAACTTGCCGTTCCCAGCAATGTAATCCAGCCAAGCCCGGGCGCAACGTATGATTCATAGCTATGCGGTGGCAGCCCGTAGCCATCACGAAAGCGCTGGTAAATCAGTAAGCCGGGGTGCAGGCAGATGAGCGCTAACACCAGTAAGCTAGTAGCGTTGAAGTAGTGGCTGAGCACCTGGGGCTTTAAGCCCAGCAGTTCCCGCACCGTGCCGGAAACGTAGTGTGACCACATTATGCTGAAGGCCAGTAAGCCGAGCAGTGGGAAAAACTGATAGGTATTGAAAGGTACCAGGCGCCAGTTATAATCCCGTCCCCACGCGACAATAGCCAGCAAACTAACGAGAATAAACAAAGTCCAGGCGCCTACCTGGCAGTAATAAGCTACTTGAGAAGCCTCTCGAGTCTGATTTTTAACAGGCATTTTTGACATTTTCCTGTATCTTACATATTATTGTTAAGTAACTTAATCATTATAGCAGATATATGAATTTACCGACCTACGTAACTGGTACCGTACAAATGAAAGCTCACCGGCTTCTCCGTGAGCATACCTATAATGTGCTCAATGAGTATGACCTGACACCCACCTACTGGTCGATGTTAGGCATTATCGCTGAAGCCCGCGACGGGGTCCGCCAAGCTGACATTGCCTACACCCTGCATGTTAAAGCACCACTTATCACTACTATGGCACGCCAGCTGCAAGAGCGGGATATCGTCCAAAGCGTGCAAAACCAGTTCGACGCGCGGGCTAAGCTGTTAGCCATCACGCCCAGCGGCAAAAAATTTGTTAAAACAGTCGAGGCCTCGCTCTATCAAATGCTTTATAAGTTGTTAGCTGGCTTAACAGAACATGATCTTGAAGCATATTATAAAGTGTTGCAGACTATTATTTCAAATGATGCTTCGTTAAGAAAACAGGGGTAACTTGAATAAAACTGTGGATAAGCAAAAAAATTACTTGTTAAATGAATAGTTAAGTAATTTAATGTAAAGATAGTAACTAACATGTTAGGGATACGGAGGGATACGAGGATGAAAGTAAGTAAAAGTGAGTCCGGTAATATTGGGCTTATCGCTGTAGCGGTTATTGTCGGCTTAGTTGTCGGCTTTGCCGTAGGTCGGGTAATGAATAGTAATAAGAAGAACGACTCTAATACGTCGTCATCTTCTAGCTCGGCCCCGTCGAGCATGAAAGCAACCGCCTTGCACACCGGTTTAGTCACACTAGGCGTAGCGCACATGCAGTTGACAGACCAAGCAGTTGACGCTGCACTTGATAGCAGCCCGAATGCCAAAGCTTATGGCGCTGCACTTAACCAGAATGGCCAGGATATTGGCGCTGCCGTGGGTAGTGTTTACGGTAAAGATGCCGAAACTACCTTTGATAAGGTTTGGCAGCTTCACCTTGACCAGTTCGTCAACTATGCAGTTGCCGACAGCAAGGGCGATGCCAACGCTAAATCAGCCGCACTAAGCACCATTGATTCGGACTACACCAAGCCACTGGCTATGTTCCTAGCCAAAGCTAATCCAAATATCGATGAGCAAACGCTGGAGACTGCCTTGCGTGACCACGTCACCATGACAGCCGGTGTCATTGACCAGCACGTTGCAGGTAAGTATGCTGACGAAGCTTCAGAATTGAAGCAGGCTAATTCGCACATTGCTGATATCTTCAGCTCATTGTCTGACGCCATCGTCAAGCAGTACCCAAGTAAGTTCTAGGACAACTGTTAAGAGAAAGCAGTAACATTTCTGCTAACAAATAAAATAAAGCGGGGGAGCGCAGGCTGCGCTTCACCCGCTTTTGCTATCAGGCAATCAGGGTTTAAACTTGAAGTTATAAGGAGGAATGAAGCATGAAGAATAAAGGACGTTATTGGAGCATCATACCGGTATTAGTAGTGGTAATTAGTGCCGCGATCTTATTGGGAAATCACGGTAAGAAGAATGACATGGGCTCAATGCCGGGGGGATCGGGTTCGCAAAGCAGTAGTACCAGCAGTAAGCCAGACACCAGCAAAGCGGTTGAAGCCACAGCAGTGGAAATCGCCAACTATTCGTTCAGCCCAGCTGCTATCAAAGTAAAAGTCGGCCAAATGGTCACCTGGACTAACAAAGACGCCGTGCAGCACACGGTTACCGCTGACAATAAATCGGCTGATGCACCTGATGGCCCACTGCTTGCTAAAGACCAGACCTATAGCTTCACCTTCAAAAAGGCCGGTAGCTATACCTACCACTGCACCCCGCACCCGTATATGAAGGGGACCGTGGTCGTCACCGAGTAAAAGGGAAAGCTTGAACACTACTGCATTACAGACTATAGCCGGCTGGCGTAAGGGCATCCGGCTATACATCGGTTTGGCAAGTGTACTGGTAACTATCGAAGCTATCTGGTGGGCTCAGGTAACCTACGGTGGTACTAACCTCTACGCTACCAGGCTGGAAGAGGTATTTGCCTGGATAGCGCTCGCTATGCTGGCTCTGGCCGTGGCTATCGGTCCGACTTATAAATTATGGCCACATTTGCCTGGCCGGAGGATACTGTTCGACGCCCGCCGCCTAATTGGCGTGGGGGCAGCCTGGTTTGCCGCGCTGCATGCTGCAATTGCTTACGTATCGCTTTTTAGGGCAGCCAATCCCCTTAGCCTGCCGGGGACGTACCAACAGTCATTCATGTTTGGGGTGGTGGCCCTCGTAATTCTAGCGGCTATGGCTTTTACATCGTTCGACAAGGCTTTTAAAGGCATGGGTATCTGGTGGTTCCGGCTGCACCGGCTGGTATACGTGGCACTTCTGGCCAGCCTGTTTCATGGTTTTTTGGTAGGCTCACACGCTACCAGCTGGGTGGCCCTCGGCTTGTTGAGTGTGGCTGCGCTCTATATTTTTAGCATGCACGCCTACATCGGCTTGGTTCGTACCACCCGTCCTACCACCTGGCAAATTTTAGGTATAAGCTGCAGCTTCTTGTTACTTGTCTCGGTCTTCAACTTTGGTTACGGGCAAAAGCTTGGCTATAATCCTATAGAAGGCAAGCATCACTCACATGAGGAGATAGGGCAATGAACCAACTACTTAAAATGATGTCGTGTAGCTTGATATTAGCTAGTGTTTTCGTATTTATAATTTCCGGCGCCGCGTCGGCACACGTTTTAAAGACCAGTAATGGCGTTTCCGGAGTGCTGCACATTCCACCGGACGATAACCCGCCGGCTGGCCAACCGGTGAAATTGGGGATAACTTTTGCCAGTGCCAACCATAGCTTCAACCTGGCTAACTGCGACTGCTCGGCGGTTGTCAAAAATAACGGCACGGCTATCCAGACAATGGCTCTGCGACCTGCTCTAGACGGCGCAACCGTAGACGCCGAGGCTACTGTCGAGTTCCCGGCGGCAAATGTCTATGACGTTGTCGTCAAGGGTTCGGCTAAAGACGGTTCCTTTAGCGCTTTCCAGCTTGATTACGTGGTGCGGGTTAGCGGTGTACCAGCCGGCAGCCAGGTATCTGCCAGCCGTAAAGGTGGCGATATTCTAGTGGTTAGCGCCGGCAGCTTGGCTGTGCTAGGGCTAGTAGCCTACACTACTATTTCTTATGGCGGCCGTTACCAGCCTAAACCTGCAACCAAGCCAGACGGCAAAAAGGTTCCTACTTCAGGGCGGAAACGGCGCTAAAAATACCGAACCCGAGCAGGATGAGCCCGGTTATGCGTTGCAGTACTTTTGGTGAGATGAAGGTTAGGGCTCTGTTACCGGCCGTGACCGCTAGGGCAGTGACCGCCCATAGCCCGAGTATGGCGCCGGCAGCCACATTGATAGGGTCGTGGTACTTTGCAGCGTAGTTTGCCGTGGCAATCTGGGTAATATCTCCCCACTCGCCAATAAAAACCACGCTAAACGAGGTGCCAAAGACCCGCCACGGGCTGTGGATCTCGCGTTTAGTGAGCTGTCCGGGCTCCGGCGTGTCTTCCAGGCCATGCTTGCCAAATAGGATTAGGGCCGCGCCAACTAAAAAGAGTATGGCGATGACTGCTTGGAGTACCCGGTGCGGCAGTAAGGTGAGTAAACGCCCAGCCGTTACGGCAATCACCACATGGACAAAGAAAGCGGCCGCTGCACCGAGCCAGACATAAAAGGCCGGGTACCGCGTTCCCAGTATCAAGGCCGCAAACAGTGACTTGTCGGGCAGCTCCGCCACGAAGATAACGGCAAAAACCAGCAGAATAATACCAGGGTGCATTGGTATTACTATAAGTTATATGCGCAAAAAGTTACACACGACCTCTCGCAAAATATTATTTTGCGAGAGGTTTAGTTAGAACAAATGGTGTAAACGGTCTGAGAAGGGTACGGCCTCATTGCTAGAGCAAGAGGCGGGGTCTTTTGACTGGTCGTAGTGCCTGGCGGTGCCGGGAACCGACTTGTACTGCTGCTGCAGCGCCTGGTCGTTATCGCTGCCAAAGCTCAGCAATAACTTTGACTGGTCTTTGATAATCATGTTGGTGATAGGCGTCAGTCCGGTATAGTCCTGGCCGTTAATAAGTACGTGGAGCTTATTCGTATCATCACCAACATACTTGGTGCCGTTGTCGGTTTCTATAAAGTCGGGTCCGACCACCCAGCCCAGATTTTCAAAAAATTGACCCCAGGTAACAGCGTGGTCATGAACATGGACTACCGAGTTAACGTTGTCGTGCATATGCGCCCGCTGCTGAGGAATATTGATACCGCCGCTGGCGCTACAGATAGCCACCTCCTGATAGTACTGCTGGCCCTTAAATTCCTCGCGTTGTCCATTAAAATAGACTGCAAAATTGGCATGGTAGTGGACATGCTCGGGGTGGTAGGTAGCCAAACGGATGACAAGCAGTATCAGCACGCCGAGCAAAAGGCCCAACCCAAAAATGAGCCACTGCGGCCACGTGCGTTTTACTACCTTTGCCATGTATGCTCCTTTGGCTCCAGTATAACCAATTTAGCCACAACTTCCATTAGTATTAAGGCTGTTATTGAACGTAATAACTTTCACCATGAGTTAGAGTTGGTAAAACGGTAAGATCCATCAGTATTTGGTAAAGTTCAAGAATGACTCAAGACTCCTAAGCCTGTCGGACCGTCGTAACCAACGCCTGCTTTGCAAAGGTAGCTAGGGCAGATACCATTGCTGCCACTTACGATATCCCGGAGTGAACTATTAGCGTATAAAGCTGCGGGCTGATTCGTGCTAGTACCAGAAGTAGCCAGGATGCCGGCAACTAAGGGGGCTGCTAAGCTGGTGCCACCAACCTTGAACCAGCCGCTATGGCCGTTGGTGGTATAGCTGTCGTAAATTGCCGCACCAGTAGCGGGGTCAGCATCGGCCGAGATATCGGCGATACTGCGATGGGGACACTTCTTGTCGCGCTGCCACACCGGTTTTGGCTCGAACTGGCTACAGCCGCTGCCCGCGCCACTCCAAGCAGTTTCACTGAGCAGCCGCGAACCGTTCATCCTGAGTGTGGTACCGCCAACTGCCACTACAGCAGGCGAAGCCGCCGGATAGTTTGTGCCGTAGCCACTATCGCCTGAGCTGGCAATTATGGTTACGCCTGGGTGGTTGTAGTGTCGGTCGTATAAGGCTTCGCCCGACGATTCCGGACCACCGTAAGAGTTAGAGACAATTTTTGCTCCCCGGACAATAGCTTCATCTACGGCTGCACCAAAGTTACCCATGCTGGGCGAGCTAGCTTCAACCAGGCTGATCCGGCAACCGGGGCACATGCCGTGAACCGATTCCACGTCTAAACTAGCTTCTACCGCCCAGCTGCTATTTGCGGCCGGATAATTAACGCCGCCGGTTTGATTAACCTTTTCAAAGCAAGCGGTTTGTGAGTGCGAGGTACAGCTAGGCAGTGTAGACAAGCCATACGTTCGGCTATAGGTGGCCAAATCAGTCTGGATATTGGGCGCATCATAAGCGGTAATAACAGCAACGCTCTTAGCCGACCGCGCGGATACGCCATAGGCGGCTTTGAAAGAAGCCGGCCCATATCCCTGAGGTGTAGGGGTAGCCGAAGGATTAACGCCAGTGCCATCGGTCAGAATGATGGCATGACAGCGGGCTGTGCCAATTGTAACGGCGGCGCTGCAAACCTTGCGCGAAAGTGCCGCTGCTGGCGTAGGCGCCAGTAAGCTATAAAACGCCACGCCGCCTGTTAACAAAGTCACTACGAATAAACTACTGTACTTCATGCCAGCTACTCCGCTTAAATATTGTTACTCTCCCCGACGTTTATGCTACGCACCGCCCCATCACCAGCCAACAAAAGCATCTATAAAATAAACAACAATTCTCCCTAACTCCTTAGAAGAATTAAAATAGTCTTAAATCTGGCTCTCCACGCCGGAGCTTTAACTGGCCTATAGCGTACCTTTCTGAGATACTACACGATAGTGTTTAGGAGAAATATATGGTTGAGAATTTAGGACAAGACGGAGCTGCCGAAAGGCCGGAGGGTGAGCGCTGGCTGGAAATGATCGGCCGGGGCGACTTTATCGGCCGTACCGTAACCTTGCGCGACGGCCGTACCATTCAAGCGGAACACTTTACAGAGGTATGCGGCGACGAAGCACATCAGATATTTACCGGTATTGAAAGCAGCAGCCCCGAGGATCCGCTTCATCAAGAAAGTATCGAAGTAGCCCAGCTGATGTTGGACGGGCACTTCGGCAATATAATCAAGACTGAGCCCTAACTATTGAACTTATGGTGGGTATTCAAAAGATAATCTATGCAAGAAACTGTAAAACCTGCCGGCTCTGCACGACCGGCACAGGCAGCGAGTAACCAGATGCCACTGAGTAATGAGCTACCTACTACTATCGTAGAAGACTCAACACCCCAGTTGGGTAGTGAAGCCGAAATTACTGCCCAGAATGAGCAGGCCGAAAGCGCCGCCAGCGAGCAAGAAAGAATATTTAGCTACACGCTAAAAAGCGGTGAAGCAGTGAGCGGTACGGCCGAAAAAATCAAGGAGCTTTGTCCGGCTATGGGTGCACTCAGTCTGCGGCAGGTGGAAGTTATGGCCGCAATGAAAGAGCGCGGACAACAAAAAATAGTGCAAGAACGGACAGTAACGGCCGAAAAACCTACTACAGAGAAAATAGACGCTCGCAAGCCGGTAGATAAAACGTCAGAAAAACCAACAAGTGACGAAAGAGCCCCCTATACCGAGCCGGAAACCACTCAGCTTCACCGTTCCCCCGAACGAAGTTACCATACAAATGAAATGCTGTTCAACCAGGAGCAGGCTCGTGCTTTGCAGCAGGTAATGTACCACGCTGAGACAGAACAAGAACGCGACGAACCCGTCCCACCGCGAGCGCCAACAGAACCCAGTTATGCTGAAGGCCCAGCGCTAAGCGTACCTGAGACACCCTTAGAAAAGACAACTAGTGCCGAGCGGATTATTGCAGTAGCTGAAGCTACCAAGCCGGCAGTTGCTAAGCCTGTCTTAGAGATTCTGCCGGAACCTGTAGTTGCCGGCAGCCTACCTACCGAACAGCCGATTGTAAGTGAGCTAGCCAAAGCAACGCCATATGTACACATCGAGCCACTGGCGAACAAGATAAGAAAAGGGTTTGACGCGCTGCCGGAGCCCTCACAGAAGATCGAGCCTTTATCTCAGTTGAAGGTGCCAGAAGATTTCGCGGTGCCAGCAGCTTTTGTAGAATCAGAAACAATCGTATTACCAACAGATGAGCCAGAAGTAATACATAGCCAGGACGAAAGTCCAACTGGATCGGTGGATGTCGTGCCCAGTGAGGAGGCAGTTACTGCCAGTGATTTTTTGCTCCCAGTCCCTTTGCCAGAACAAGCCATGGCGGTAGAGCCCGTAGACATAGAGGACGACGCAGCCAAAATAGAGGCACCGGCAGCCACAACGCTACCAGCAACGCTCCGCGAACAACTGGAGCACTATATAGGAACGGCAGAACCGACCGAAGCAGCCGAAACCAGGCAATTAGAGGCAGGGCTCATAAAAGCTGCAGACCACCTACATGAATTAATTTTTGCTGAGCAGGTAGATGAAGCAGCCATTGCTGCGGCTGAGCAAACACTTACCGATTTATATGATTCAGTAGCAGTAAAGTTAGACGGTAGCCTGAACGAAGCAGAGCGCCAAGCCTTCCTCAACTTTGTACGATCCGAAGCCTACGTAGAGCGAAAAACTGAAGTCCCAGAAGAGATAGGGCTCGACGAAGGTACTCGCGAACGCAAACCAGGGCTGCTGACGCTTGCACACGGTTTCCGACAGACCCTCGACTCCTTCCAGTTGCGATCACTGAGTTTGGGCCGGTTTACGGTACAAGCCAGCTTATAAACTCACGGTAAAGCTCTCGCGTCGAACCTCGGTGACTTTGGTTTTAGACTTTGGAGCTATCCTGAAGCAGATTCAATTTAACGGATGACTGTAACAATACTTACTTTATAAAACGAACAGTATTAGTATGCTTTAGGTTATAAACAAGGAGGCTCACATGTTAGTAACAATCGCGGCAATACTCGTAGTACTTTGGCTCATTGGGCTGCTGGCCCATATCGGCGGCGGCGTCATACATATTTTGCTGGTCATCGCTCTTGTTGTCTTTATCTACCACTTCTTGACCGGCCGCCGGGCTCCAAAAGTTTAACTCTATTGCCGGCCTTTGTCCGGAGTAAAGGGGAGGGTAGTTATGTTTTGGCGTTTAGGTAAATGGTTGCCACCATTCCGTTTGTGGCTGCTCATAAAAGTCGTCCGCTATCTTTTAAAGCGCCGCTTGCCGCCAAGATAAATTTCCCACGAGATCTATCTACATCGGTGCGTTGAATACTATGGGTGCTTCGTGGCCGCAGGCGGGGTACGACACTACCGGCGCAACAGCACAGGTGCCGGCTTTTTCGGCCGCTTCTATCTCACTGCTTCTCATGATTTCTTCATCTATGTTCGGAATCTCTAAGATAGCTCTCCTTATGAAGGCTGCTCTTGCAGTATCCTTCCGTGCTTTCTTTATTTGCCACTCCGTTTGAGGCGGGACATCGTTTTTATCCCCGCTAGCTAAACTTTCAGCGTGGTGTAATCCAAATTCTCTGCCTAAAAAATTCATAATATATTGAGTGTTATAGCTATCTTTGCTCATAATGCTCCCTCTAGTCGGTAATTGCAAGCAATAAAACCTCGAGTTGTCCAAATGTAAGTTAAAGCAAAAAAGTATTGTGTAGTACCCATTTCATATCTCCTCCCCGCTACAACCCAAACTGGCGGCACCAGCCAGCAGTTTTGCTCGTCAGTGTACCCACAGGTACACTTTCTCCCAAGAACTACTGCCTGGCACTCACCAGCTTGGCTTTCACTTTGGGGAAGAGATATGAAATGGGTGCCTATTAAATTTCCAGGGTGGCACCCTGGAAATCACGAAATGTTCATTTTCATGCCTCTGAGTCTTGAGGCTCAGATTCCAAAACCCGAATCACGAATTAG
>JBBPZG010000059.1:0-4429 GCA_038199095.1 Saccharimonadales bacterium (SeqCode) | reverse complement strand
CCTATGATACGCCAGGTTTAGTTCAGGAGACTAGGCAGGCCGCTGCCGGGAGGGGCTCCATCCCACGGCCTGACGGCCGGGGTATTAAGCGGGGCTTAATAAACAAAAAACTCTCGATCAGGGGAGCAATCTCTAGTGTCACTGTGGTGCGGGTAGAGAGAATCGAACTCTCCTCTCAGCCTTGGGAAGGCTGCATATTAGCCACTATACGATACCCGCCTGCTTTTTGCTTGCAAAAAGCATGTAACAGGTAACATTGGTCATGTAACAGGTATGGCCAGCTTCGCTGAAATAATAATTATTTCAAAAGCCTTTGGCTTTTGTCGAACCATGCTACACGATACATGTTCCATGTTAAATGCTTTGCCTCGCAGGCAAAGCTTGGAGCCACCTAGCAGGATCGAACTGCTGACCTACACGTTACGAATGTGTCGCTCTACCAACTGAGCTAAGGTGGCAAAAAGTGCCTGTGGCACTTTTTGTGGACACTGAACGAAGTGTCCTAGAGTGCAACTAGCAACCATTGCAGTTTTCCCGAAAAGGACTAAAGTGCCTGTGGCACTTTTTGTAGACGCTGAATGAAGTGTCTTTCAGCGAAGCCTGCTCGTACTAAAACCTTCCTGCGAGGAACTAATCTCCCGGTGGAATGTTTTGTAGGCACGAGCGAAGCGTCGCTAGTGAAACTAAATAACCGGGAGTATTATAGCAAATCGTCACATCGATCTTGACTAATTAGTTCGCTAGGTTCTCTGATTGATGGCTTATTTCACACACCGCTACCGTCTCTAACGCACACTTTCCAAACAAAGCCTCACGCATAGGATCTGGTTCAGGATAGACCTTCACAGTCAGATCAAAGGCTTCGTAGTTCTCATTAGGTAAAAGACCCATAAATAGCACTTGGGCTAGTGCACTGACGTGCTCCTCGCTATCATGCTCCCGATCAGCCACTACCTCGCCATTGTGGACCACTAATTTCGTACTATTGCCTGCAGCAATAGTATCGAGCCGGCTCTTCAAAAAGCCGTATGCTTCTCGTGGATCACTAGGGCCCACCTAATATAATGACGCTTCAAACTTTTCGCGGGCCACTCTATCAATGACCGCGAACTCTTCCGAGCTCATACATAACTCGTATTGCCCATCGGCACTTTTGACAATTTCTGTAGCAAAACTCATAAATTAGAGAAACAATACTATTGTACTATTAATTTTGCAAGCATAAGTTTATTCCAGATGTTGTTCGACGGCGATTTTGAGAGCCTGGAGGTCGCTTTGCAGTTCGCGGCGAGCAAGTAGCTTAAGTACTGGGGTGGCAAACGCAAAAGCGGTGCCGCTCGATGAAACACTCGTAGTGCAATATAGCACTGTTTTCCGGTGGCTTGCCTGTAAGCGGTAATTGACCCGGTACTGAAGTATACCGGTACTATTTTCTAATTCCAGCTCTTTACCCTGGACAAATTTTGTGACTTTGTTCTTGCCGCTGATCTTTACGCCAAGCAGCATGCTCATACTTTCGTACGATACTCCCTGCTTAAGTGTAATAAGCGGCGAAATTTTTTATAGCTGGGGATTCCACAAGTAGTGATATTTGAGGTTGGCTAGGTAAGCAAAAATCTCGGTTCCGCTGGCAGCAATGGTTATCTGAGCAACGACGTGCACTTTCATATTCGTGTAACTAGTCTCCTAACTTCTTTCGGTGGCCGACGTAGAGGATGAAAATACAGGGGTTACTATAAGTTCTACCTTTATATTAAGCGACTGCACGGAGATGGGAGAGTTCAGGCTGAGCTTCAATAATCTGTTGTATAGAGCTGGCTGCGATATCCATAGCATCCAGTGCTTCAATCCGTGAAACTTCATCCGGTTTAATAGGCTCCTCAAGGCCACTCACGCACGGCAGCGCCATGCGATGTATAAGCTCTTGCACCATGTTTTCGGGATTGCCGGTACTATCACCGATAAATTGCTTAATAGACCAAGAAGTTGTTGTAGATGGATCTGTCAGGGCGATATGACTGATCTTTCCAAGTAAGGGAATTTCACGGTGACGAGTAACTTTGCGTTGTTCGATAACTGCGTAAGCACACGAGAGGCCCTCTTCGGGTGGCGTCAAAGCAATCGGCAGCGTGGTCCTAGTCTCGACGCAATGCGTTTCGAGGTGTCGCTTGGGGTGTAAGGGACCGCTTAAACGGCTTTTTTTAGTTTCAACCGGTCCGATGCCTACTTGATCCATCATCAGCTGGGCGACTTCAATGGTTGCCTGATGTCTCTTCCGGAGGTGCGCTTCCGGGCTACCGGGTACTATAGCTTTTTCTAATTGTTGGTTTGGGGCTGTTTCGTGGTGTTTGAGGATTCTCATGGTTTTGACTGGCAGGATGCTTGTTTTTACAGGCTTATAGTAGGATTAAACTCCTCATGGCACAATAATGCAAGCATAAAAGTCAAACTTATACTCCCAGGCCTTAATCTTTGAGAGCTTAACGTCGAAAAACGAGAGCACTTATTTTAGAACTTATTGCCGGTTTTATGCGTAAAATACTGGAATTCTACTATATGTAGAATTATGAGTACACTAGGTAGTGCTTATGTTAAAATATTACCAAAGGAGCACTGAGTCACTATGGTCAAAGCTAGCACAATCAAAACAGGGCTCGCTTTAGCATCCCTCCTAATAATAGGTGGGGTGGGGACAGTACTTGCCGATTCGCCACCGGCCGCTGCTCCTGCAGGCAGTACTATCCAGCAACGTATCGACCAGCGTAAAGCCGAACGGGCTACGGTGCTAAGCGACACCGACAAACAACGGCTCGTCAGCACCTGTGTTACTGCCCAAGGCAAGGTACGCAGTATTGAGAACGACGCTGTGCCTACGCTCGACAACCGTACTAAAGTCTATGGGCAGATCGATGCCAAGCTCTGGGTTAACATCGGCCAGCTAAAGCTAGCCAACCAGGATACCTTCCAGCTGGAAAAGCAGCGTCTCGGGCTGGCCGATAAAACCGCTAACTTCCAGACGCTGGCCACCAATTATAAGCAGACGCTGGATGACCTGGTGCTTATTAACTGCCAGGCCGATCCGGTTGGCTTTAAGGCATTATTAGACACTGCCCGTCTATATTACGCGCAGCTGCACATACAATCCGTTGACAGCCATGACTACGTAGTTAATACCGTTAAAGCCTCGCTAGCTGGATTCGTATCGGCCCTGCAGCCTAAATCACCTTCTAACGGGGGTAACTAGTTATGGAACCGCCAAACCAGTTTCCGCCGCAGGCACCGCAGCCGCCACCGCCAAACCAACCATTATTTAATGCGCCGTACAATGCGCCCATGCAGCAGCAACCGGTGGTACTGCCGCCGCAGCCGCCCGTGCCGCCTGAAGAAACGAAGCAAGCCGGCAACAAGCTGCCACTCGTCTTAGGAATCGTAGCTGCCATTGAACTTCTGCTCATTATAGGACTGCTTATAGCAGTCGCTGCCAAGCCTAAAACCTCTAAAACGGCCAACAACAACGCCGGCAATACCAGTCAGTCGCAGGGCCCTACTGCCGCCACCTCTACAAGTGTTCAAACCGGGAGTGACTCGATTAGCCAGGATATTAGCGGCCTGAACGACGATAAGGACTTCCCCACTAAAGCGCTCGATGACAGCTCGCTCGGGCTGTAAGGTTCTCTAAAATCCTCTGAACTCATTTGCCAAGGGACGGACCCTTGAGTTCTGGAACGTGTAAAATTTTTTCCTAGTGTAGGTATGTTTGTTTACGTTAGCGGTGTTTTTTGGCTGGGGCTAGCGGCTGCGTTGAGGCTGCTATGCCTATGGCTACTGCCACAACAACGGCATTTTTGATAATGTACTGCCCCTCTAGCGTCGGCACCAGGAACGACTGCCAAGTGTAATGTGGCACTAGTAACAGCGGTGAACAGACGATTATCATATGCACTAAAAGCAGCGGTACGACGAGCCGGGTCATTTTGGGGAATAAGAATAGGACGCCGATAACGCACTCCAGCAGCGCGAGCACAAAAAAGAGTACGTGGAAGTACTGTAGCCCAACCGTTTTGTCTATTAAGGCCTTCGCCAGCGGCCCGGCCGGGCTCAAACCCAGCAATTTGATGAAGCCAAACCAGAAGAAGATCAGGAAGATAGCCGCCCGCGCCACCGGCTCAAACGTCCGCCGAAAGAACGCGATAACTTTCAAATCAACACTTACATAATCAATCTTTTTATTGTTCATAAGCATTACCATAATAGCAGAAGACCTGGGTTTACTGCTCATATAGGTCACCCCTTCAGGACGCTCAAAGATATACGCAAAAAGAGGTATAAAGTTTTACAATCTCGCTGTCTTAAGCTGCTCGTGAGCGTAGGCATCTAGTTTTGCCTCTGCGTGGTCGCGAATTTGGCGCACCCTCGTCTTGGTGACCTG
>JBBPZG010000058.1:0-9348 GCA_038199095.1 Saccharimonadales bacterium (SeqCode) | reverse complement strand
TGGAGAAAACTATAACTGACGTCTTGACGCTAAGACGTCAAAGCGCTAAAATGTAACTATGAGTAAAACGAGAGAAAGAACCACAGTTTATCTTGACCCCAAGATCAAAAAAAGCGTGCAGTATTACGCACTGCGCGACGACAGCAGCCTATCTGAAATTATTAATGAACGGCTCTTCGAATACTTAGAAGATATGGCAGATATCGCGGCAATTGAAGAGGCTCGTAAAGAGCCAGGTGATTTCATTCCACTTGAGCAAGTAGTGAAAGAGCTAGGATTTGATATAGATGAAATACGCCGTCATTCTGAAGCCGAGCGTAAAAAAGCAGCTTAAGCGTCTTGATAGGAAGCAGGCGGAGCGTATCCTTGCAAAAGTTTATGCGTTGGCTGAAGATCCTTTTCCAAATGCTTCAGATTCTTTGAGTAATCAAGCTGCGTATAGGCTGCGAGTAGGTGATTACCGCGTTATTTATGAAGTTCAGAAACAAGAAGTTCGAATCTGGGTTATCCGTATACAACATAGGCGCGAAGTCTATAAAAATCTCAGCTAAAGGGTTTATACTCGGAGGATGGACGAGGCACTCTTACGGCAATTAACCAGGCAGCTCAAGCTGCTGAACTTTTGGATCACATTTTTTGGCGTGCTGTTTCTGATTGGATTCATTGTCCTGGGCATCCTTATCTACAAAGTCGTGAGCTTTACGCACAGCGCCGAAACCAAGATTACTAATCTGCAGCAAACGACTTCACAAACTCTCGACGTCCAGAAGCAACTCTGCGACACCAAAAGCCTCGGCTCATTCCTGCAAAAAGAAACTAGCGCTTGTAAGTAATTTATGAGAAGTTTTTTGCTCAACAAATTAATCCGCGACAAAGTACTCACTAGCATGCAGGAGCTTGGCCAAAAAATCACCTACAGGACGCTCACACGAGATGAATTCCGACGCGAGCTCGCCAAAAAATTGCTAGAAGAAGCGAACGAGTTAGACGTAGAAGATTCCAAGGCGCCCAAAGAGCTAGCTGATTTACTAGAAGTTATTGAGCGGTTAGGCCAGGAATTGGGAAAGGACTTTGATGAGCTTCGTAAAATCCAGCTGCAATTACGTGAAGAGCGCGGCGCTTTCGACAAAAGGATATATGTTGAGCGTCTTGACTTAAAAGACGACGACCCATGGGTTAAATACTACTTGAAGGAACCTGCGCGCTTTAAAGAAGTACAGGATTGATAAAAGTTAGATTGCTCAGCTTTTATGCGAACAGGGCAAGCGCTTTTTTGGCCTCTGCCTGCACGCCACCCACAGTCTCGTAAGTTTCGAGCTCCCCATCGCTTACCCAGGCATGATCTGAGAAAGCTGCAGCTTCTAATACCACAGCACCGCCCGCGTAAGGGGCTGCTAACGTCGTCATAAAAACAGGCACTCCATCGGGTCGTACAAATACTTTATTTTTAATAATTTCGGTGGACTCACCATCCACGTCCAGTCCGCACTCTTCTTTACCTTCCCGAACGGCTAGCTTACCAAGAATATTATCGATACCATCTATGGGTTTGTTGCCTGACTCTTCCAGCATTTTTTTCACGTCTATATGCTCCAGCTTGCCTCCTGGGAAAGCCCACTTTCCGGGCAATACTTTTTCTGTTTCGCTGCGTTTCAGCAATAGACATGTTTTGTCCAAGCTATTAACGATAATGATGTTCGCCACCACATAAAAAAGTTTGTCTTGCTTTGCCTCGGTTACTGAAATCTCTTGGGTGTTCATCCAATAATGATAGCAGAGACCATATATTTCTCAATTTGTTGAGTATGCACTAGACTGGCAGTATATGAGCCCGGAAAAACTATTTTACGTGGGCATAAAGGGGCTTATTGAAAACGAAGAAGGCAAAGTTCTCCTGCTGCTTGCCGATGTTTCAAAACACCGTAAAAATATTGAGCCATACTGGGATATTCCGGGCGGACGGATTCAAAAGGGGAATGACGTATTCACGACGTTGCAGAGAGAAATTGAGGAAGAAACAGGTGTTACAGATTTAATTAATGTGGACTTTTTGACAGCTGTTGTTTCAAACCATGAAATCCCTATTACTGATGACGAGTGGGGCGGCCTTGTGCTCATGGTTTACAAAGTCATTATTCCGGCCGGAAGCAATATTGTGATCAGTGAAGAGCATAGCGAGTACGCCTGGGTATCAAAAACCGAAGCCAAAGAGCGTTTACAGCACAAGTATCCAAAAGAGTTTACAGATCAGTTGTAGGATGACGGCGGCGTCTGCGGCCGGTTTGCCGGGCGACCACGCGGCCACCTTTAGCGCGCACGAGGCGGAAGGCAACGGTGAGGATCCAAGCTGATAATAACAAGAGGCCTACGCTACCAATTATGCCTGGGGTGTTATGGGAGTGCAGATTCAGCTTCAAGCTGAATAGGGCTAGCAATCCAAGGAAGCCCTGCATGCAAATCAGGAGCAGGGCCAGGCGCCGGCTGCGGCGGTCTTGCGCGGTGTAGCCGACCAGCCAAATAAAGCCGAAAACGATTGACACAACGGTAAAGAAAACAATCGAAACGATCAGATTATTGACGCAATCATTGCCTTTTTTAAGGCAGCCGTTGACTGATGAGCCCGTTTGCGTAACCAAAATAAACAGGCTCGAAATTATAAACTGAACCAAAGTGGCGACGCCAGTTTCGTATTTGAAGCGCATACAATTCATTATATCGAGTTGCGCCGTTAATTAGCTACTGTAAATTATTGCCGCAGACTACATACCTGGGTTGATATTTAATAACAGCGGTAAAACCTCATAATATACTCCAGGAAGTCATAGCTTTCTAAAAGCGCTAGAGGTATTGCAAAAAATGATTAATAATGTTAATATATTAATTATGCCCTTACCAATAGGGTCTTGAGGTGTTTTTATGAGATATTTTATCGGTTTTTTAGTTACTATCGGCCTAATTATATTGGTCATTGTGCTGTTATTTGGCGGCGGTGGCAAAGACAAGGCTAAGGTTCCTGCCACATCAAAGCCGCTCGTTAGCTATGCCTCATCTGATGCAGCAGTCCGCCTGACAGTGGACGGCCCCATTAATGCCGAGCAAAACCACCGCCAGACACAGATCACTGTTACGAAAAACATGGTTACTTATGCAGAGTTAGGCGGTTATAAGGGTGTTGTCAGAAAAAGCCAAGCCTATACCAACACCGAAGCCGCGTACACCTCCTTCTTAAGGGCGCTGGCGCTGGCCGGCTTTACGAGCGGCGATACCAGTAAGGACTTGCAAGATGAGCGGGGCTACTGCGCGCAGGGTAACCGCAATATCTTTGAGCTTATTCAGAGTAATAAAGACGTGGAACGTTATTGGTCGACCAGTTGCGGCAAACCTAAGACGTACCTCGGTAATAGCAGTCTGACGATATCTTTGTTCAAAGCCCAGGTGCCGAACTACGACGATCTGACAAACAACAATAACGACGACTTTAGCATCAACCTGTAAGTAAGTTTTCAGCGTCACTCTACTCATTTTGTCGTCCTCTGGCTTGACCAGAGGATTCCGGTGTCATCTGAAGTATAATTACTAGGTGGTAAAAGCTATTATTTTTGATTGTTTTGGCGTGCTGATAGGGCGGGGGTTCGAAGCAACCTATCGCCGGGCAGGTGGTGACCCCATCAAAGACCGCGATTTTATTAATGGCATACTCGGCCAAGCAAATCTGGCAGTATTAAGCCCTGTGCAATTTCACGAGGCCATAGCCAGCAAATTACAAATTCCGCTAGATTCGTGGCACAAAACGCGGACTATGAGCGAGCAACCCGATGTAGTCCTTTTGAGGTACATAGAGCAGCTCCACAAAAAGTACAAAACAGCGGTACTGAGCAACGCTAATAAAGACGGTGTGATTAGGAGAATCGGCCAGGAGTGGGCCGACAAATGTTTTGATGCAATTGTTGTTTCGGGAGAGGTTGGCATGGTAAAACCAGACCCGCAGATCTATCAGTATGTGGCAGGCGAGCTTGGTGTCTCGCCAGCCGAATGCGCATTTATTGACGACAGCAAAGGGCATGTCAGCGGTGCGCGGGCGGTGGGCATGAAAACCATCCTGTACCGGGACTTGGTACAAATGAAAACAGACCTCCAAACACTCCTCAGCGCTTAGGCCTTTACGTCATCCCAGCGCAGGCTGGGATGACGTAAAGGGAGTCCTGTAACGCTCGTAATAAAAGTTTAGCCGATGCGGAAAACTAAGCGTTTATCCACCTGGCAGCGCCGTTTCATTTCTGGTGCGCGCAAGCGCAAGGTATTGGCTAATGACGCGCTGGGCACGCTAATAATAATATCTTTTTCGCGCACCATAACTGATACCTTGGTTTGGAACGCTTCCTGAACATATTTTTTGATACCCTGAACTTCCGGTGGCTCATCAAAATCTTTCAGGCTCAATATATTGTTCAGAGAATCCATAGCTACTATTGTGAAGCTTTGCATAGGAATCGCAACAGGAAGAATTATATAATAACGTCGTGCCTGAATTACCTGAAGTTGAAACGGTCCGGATCGGTTTAGCCCGCTTGCTGCCGGGCAGGAAAGTTGCATTCATAGATTCCGACTGGACTAAGTCATTCCCTAATGCACCCAAAGATGTGCAGCAGTTTTTGGTTGGCGCGGCGGTTGTCACAGTCGCACGGCGGGCAAAAGTGTTGCTCATCGAGCTTTCAAGCAAGTATTCGCTAGTAATACACCTTAAGATGACGGGCCAGCTCGTTTTTCGCGGTAGCGAAGAGAGGTTTGGAGCAGGGCATCCTAACAAGTCTTTAGTAGGCGACTTGCCAGATAAATCGACGCGCGTAACACTCACATTTACCGATGGCAGCCAGCTATTTTTTAATGACCAACGCAAGTTTGGCTGGATGCGGCTGATGCCGACGGCCGAGGTTGTAAACCTGGACTTCTTCAAAAAAGTCGGGCCCGAACCGTTAAGCGCAGACTTCACCTGGCAGGACATGAGGGAACGCTTACTGCGCCGCAAAAATACCAATATCAAGGCCGCGTTGCTTGACCAGACGGTCATAGCCGGTGTCGGCAATATCTATGCCGACGAATCACTATGGGGCGCTAAAATTCATCCGGCAACTTTAGTCCATAAGCTAAACGGCCGCCAATTCCATAAGCTCTACGATGAACTAGTACTGGTACTGAGATTATCGATAGAGAAGGGTGGATCAACCGATAGAAATTATGTGGATGCCGAAGGCAAACGTGGCAGTTACCTCAGCTTTGCCCGGGTTTTCCGGCGCGAAGGGCAGGCCTGCCCGCGCTGCGGTACTATCATCATGAAAACCCGCGTCGCCGGCCGCGGTACACACCTCTGCCCACGCTGCCAAAAGCCTATTTTATGAGCCGTTGCAGTAGTTTTCTGGCGTCCTGGTAGGTCTGCAAGCGGAAGTGGGCCAGCGTACCGCCCCGGCCGACCTTTACGCTGTAGGCCTCGGACGGCATGGCCGCAAACATGTCTTCATCGGTAAAGTCATCGCCAATAACGAGCACAAAGTCATGGTTACGCTTAAGCCAGCTTTGAATAGCGCTCCCTTTGTTCACACGTGGGTCTTTAATCTCTAATATTTTATTGCCTTGGAAAATTTGTAAGTTATATGTCCGGAGTAGTGGCTTGAGCACCCGCTTGATAATCACCGTATATTTTTGCGCGTAGTATGGGGGCGAAGCCCGGTAGTGCCAAACCAGTGAGTGTAATTTTGTCTCGACGCGGGCACCCGGCGTTTCGGCGGCATAGGCAGTCAGCACTGGTTCTACTACCCGCTTCCACCGTATTTCGGAACGCTCGATAGTTTGCCAGTGTTTATGGCCTTTTTTCTTAGTTGCTCCGCCGTGCTCGGCTACCAGCCCAATCGGCAAGCTGCCTAACCAGTCCTCGAGATTGCTGGCTTTTCTGCCGCTGACTATTACAACCTCGTTACTCGGATCGCTGCACAAAGCTTGGAGGAGGGCAAGTAAGGATTTGGGTGGCTTAGTAGCTTTATAATCCTCGCTGAAAGGAACAAGGCTACCATCGTAGTCCAGCAACAGCAAACGTTTTTTGGCTTCCCGGTAGTGGAGTAGGAGCTCGGCTTGCGCAGATCCCTTCAAGGCTTTGGCCCGCGGTTTGGTGCCTGGTACTGGTTGTTGCAGCGTATCAACAAAAGTCTTTGCCCAGGTCTGAACTGTATTAGTGGCCAGATGTTTTTGCATCACTTTCAGGCGGCTGCGTAATTCGCGTTTGGGCATAGTAAGCGCCTGCTGTAAACCCGCCACCAATGTGGCAGGTTGGTGGGGGTTGACTATGAGGGCATCCTGAAGCTCTCGCGCTGCTCCTGCTGTTTCGCTCAAGATGAGCACACCACTTTTACGCTTGCTGGCCACAAACTCCTTGGCAGCCAGGTTCATGCCATCGCGCAGCGGGGCGATAAACGCCACATCAGCTACCTGGAACAGGGCTGTGACTTCTTCAAACGGCTGGGCAGTGTCTATGTAGTCCACAGGCTGCCAGGCGCTAGAGCCAAAAGTAACATTAATGTCGTTGACCAGCGTGCCTAGTTTCCTGGATAAATTTTTGTAAGCCGCAATGTCGGTACGGGATGGCGCGGCTATCATGCTGAACACTACCTTGCCGTGCATAGCGGGAGTTTGCCGCAGGTACTCCCGGTAAGCCACCAGACGCTCCACTAGTCCTTTACTGGGATCCATACGGTCTACGGCGGCGATTACTTTCTGACCTTTATAGCGTTTGCGGTAGCGCCGCACAGCCGCCTTTACAGTCCGGGATTTAGCTGCACCAGCGTATTTTTGATAATCAATGCCCATCGGGAAGTCAGCCACGCGTACAACCCGGCCAGGCAGGGCCACCTGTTGATAATCAGCTATGCCTGCGCCTGCCGCCTGGCAGTTGTCCAGGAAGTTACCGACATAACCCGGCGTATGGAAGCCTGCCAGGTCCGCGCCGAGCACACCTTCCAGCAATTTTTTACGCTCCGGCAGGCGCCCCAATACCTTCACCCCGGGGAAAGGGATATGCAGGAAGTACCCTATGCTGGCGCTGGGCAGTTCAGACCTAAGCATGTGCGGCAAGAGCATCAGCTGGTAATCATGCACCCAGATATGGCTGTTCTTCTGGGCGCCGCTAAACACCGCTTCGGCGAACTTCATATTGACCCGGCGGTACGATTGCCACCAGTTTTTATGTTTCCGGGGACTTCTATAGGGCAAATCATGAAAAAGCGGCCAGAGTATCGCATTGCTGTAGCCGTTGTAGTATTCATCTACCTGGCGTCTAGTCAGGAAAACGGGGCTGCAGTTGTGTTTGGCAAGCTCGAGCACTATAGCCTGCCGGTCACGTTCAGTGAGTTCATCACTGGAGATGCCCGGCCAGCCGATCCACAAATTTTGCTTATCCTTAACGTACGAGGCTAAGCCGGTAGCCAGCCCGCCTAGGCTGGGCAAAAACTGTAGTTGACCATCCTCTTTTTTGACGCTAACAGGCAACCGGTTGGAAACAATGATAACTTGCGGCATAGATATGTATAAGGACTAAGCATACCAAAAAACTGATATTACTACTGTACGAATTGTTATAATCAGGCTCATTATTAAAGACTATGAAACGGGAGCCAACCGCCGCTTTTCAAAATAATAGGCGCGCTGGCGCGAAGCTATATACAATACTTATATGGTAACTACACTTACCGGGAGCAATACTTTTATTTTGCAGCAACAGCTTAGGAAGCTAGTGAGCGACTTTGTGGCCGAGCAGGGTGATATGGGTCTAGAGCGCGTAGATGGCGAAGAAGCGACGTACGAAAGGATAGGCGAGGCTATAACTAGCCTGCCGTTTTTGACAAGCAAGAAAATGGTCGTGCTGCGCAGCCCCAGTGCTAATAAGCAGTTTATCGAAAAGGCTGAACAACTTTTAGGTGATGTACCCGAAACCACAGACGTTATAATCGTCGAAACCAAGCTCGATAAACGCCTCAGCTACTACAAATTCCTCAAAAAACAGGCTAGCTTCCATGAATTTAACGAACTCGACAATAGTGGCTTAGCCCAGTGGTTAGCTGCAGCTGCGAAGGAGCAAGGGGGTGTGCTTAGCATTGGAGACGCCCGCCACTTAGTAGAGCGTGTTGGTGCCAACCAACAATTATTGTTCAGCGAGCTGGAGAAGCTGCTGCTCTACAACCCGCAGGTTACCCACCAAACCATTGATTTACTCACCGACCCGGCGCCGCAAAGCACCGTCTTCCAGCTGCTGGAGGCAGCCTTTGCCGGCAACCATAAGCGTGCTCTCCAGCTCTACTCAGAGCAGCGGGCACTCAAAGTCGAACCACAGATTATCATCGCCATGTTGGTCTGGCAGCTACATCTGCTAGCACTGGTTAAAACCGCCGGCAGTCGCAGCACTGATGACATCGCCAAGCAGGCCAAACTCAATCCCTATAGCGTCCAAAAGAGCCAGTCCATCGCCCGCCACATCACACTAGCCCGGCTCAAACAGCTCACAGCCAATCTGTTACAAATAGATACCCGCAGCAAACGCACCAGCCTCGACCTAGACGAAGCCCTCCAACACTATCTACTGACACTCACATCTGTTTAAGAGGACGATAAGGCATGGTAGAATACTGCCATGAGCTTTCAACCAGAGTTTGCAGGACCTAGCATTGATTACCCAGGCTTTGACCTGCTGCCTCAATTACCAGGTTTCACTGTTGAAGTAGATGACAGTATTGTTTTGGAAGGCAGTGAGGCGTATACGGGCGTCCGCGTAAAAGATGCACCTCAGGTTATGGAGTACGAGATATTCTATCAGGCCAGCAGGCGCGGTGAATTTTTTGAATTGTATCCTTTAAATGGTCAAGATGAGCCCTTTGAATTTCGAATTGATGGCCACTTTATTGGTAGCGATGAGCAGGCAATAGCATCAGTAGCAAAACTTGCATTACATACTAAAGCTCAGCAGCTACAATAAACTTAAATGCCTGTCATGTTGAATTTATTTCAGCACCCATGCGAACAATATAAGTTTAGCAATTAGACCAATATATAGATCCTGAAACAGGTTTAATGCAAACGTAATCGCCTGGAACTTATTTTTTCTTGGCGGGGGCTTTTTTAGCGGCTGGTTTCTTAGCGGCTGGCTTTTTGGCTGCGGCTTTTTTAGGGGCGGCTTTGGCTGGGGCGGCTTTTTTGGTAGATTTGGCTGGTTTGACTCCGGCGGCTTTGGCCCGTTTGGCTGCTTGGCGCTTTAGACGGGCGGCTTTGTTCTTATGGATAACGCCTTTTTTGACACTCTTATCGAGGTGG
>JBBPZG010000057.1:0-14303 GCA_038199095.1 Saccharimonadales bacterium (SeqCode) | reverse complement strand
TCTAGCTGCTGCTTAATCGAGTTGGTGAAGTTTTCACCGCCGCCCTGCACCGTGCCGGTCACTAGGACGTGTTTGTCAAAGATACTAATATCCGAGGATAATGAACCAAAATCGATAATAAAGGTTGCCATGTCGCTGTTGACGTCGATAGAAAACAGCCGGCCGGACGAGCTGAGCGTCGGTTCAATAAGCACTGTTTCCAGCCCAAGTACCTGGGTGAGGTCGAGATAAGAATCCACGATGGCCCGCGGGATGGCGACGGCGAACAAATCAGTCGAGTCAGCAGTCTGCCTGATTATTTCGTAGTCCAGGTAGAGCTCCTCGAGTGGCATCGAAATGTACTGTTCGGCCTCCAGCTGGACGGCTTCGTCGAGTTCCTTGGCTTTTAGGTGTGGCAACTGTAATGATCGGGTAAAGGTGCGGTAGGCCGGAATGGCCAGCGCCACGCGGCGGGTAGTGATATCACCGATGAGGTGGTTCTGGAAGAGGTCGAGGGCGGCTTTGGCGATAACTTCGGGATCGGTTACCACGCCGTCTTCCTGGGCGGCTTTGTCAAAAGTAGTAAAACCATAGCCCACCACTTTTGGTAGCTGGGATTTTTTGGGAGTGCTTAGAGGTCGCTCGGCTAGCTGCATAACCTTAAGCGAGCCATGCCCAATATCAAGCCCAAAGAGTGGTTTATCGTGAAAAAAATTGGAGGTTTTCGTTGTTTTCATCTATGCTGCCCACCTAGGATCTATCTCAGAATTACTTTTTGTTCCAGAAACTGGATGGTTTTTAAGTCAGAACAGCTGGGTTAGGAGGAAGAATATCGGGAATACCTTGACGAGTAGCTCCACTGTTCTGGCCGAAAACGGCCGGTTTGTGGCAGAAGGTAATTTTGAGATAGATCCTAAGCATAAGGATCTTAACACCAGTATACCAGATAGAGCTGGTTTTATAGCCCTTATAGCTCATCTAAAATTAAGCCTGTTATAGAAGAGAACCCCCAATGTACATGGGGGTTCTCTAAACGAATGGCGGAGCGCTTAGTCGAGGTTGCTCTTAACGTACGTGGCCTGGTTGTTGACGGTACCTTCGTAGCTGCCGGTCAGGGTGTACTTCGCGCAGTTGGTGTCGGTAGTTTCACAACTGGCGCCACTGCTGTCAGTAACCGCGTAGGAGTATGACTTATTGACTGGTGCAGCTACCAAACAGCTAGCCGAAGCCGGATTACAGGTTGAAGATGGGTCTGTCAGCGCACCGGCGTCCAGGCTCTTCATGTTAGTAGCCCGCCAGCTAGCGCTGTTCATATCCGTGAGTGACGGATAGTAGCCGCTCTGGCTATAGAAAGCTTCCATTTGTGTCTGTAGCGACTGGATGTCTGTCTGCCGTTTGCTATTACGTGCTTTTGCTTGGATGCCGCTGTAAGTGGTAATGACGAGTAACGCCAAAATACCGATAACTACGATGACGATCAAAAGTTCGACGATCGTGAAACCTTGGTTGCGTTTTTCTTTAGGGAGTCCTTTGATCGAGATCATGAGAGCCCACCCTCCTAATGTGATTTATTGTTTTACTAGTTGATCTTTGACAGCGTCATTAAGATTAGCTGCAACTATCTGAGTATGATTATAACCATAAGTGCTATCAGGTCAAGCCCTCTGTGGAAAACCGTACCCGCATGTTACCCCAAATCAACACCTCCTCGTCACCCCAAACCGACCCCACAAGCGTCGTCCCCGGTCAGCCCTTGAACTTGTTTCAAGGCGCGTGATTGGAGGATCCCACCCACACCTCAGCAAAGACCTTACCTCTCTTGCGTCATCCCGGCGAAAGCCGGGATCCAGTCAATCACATGTGCGTAGCACTCCTAATAGCCTTTTGCTAGAGGCATCACCCTATCTTCACTCTCAAACCAAACCTCTCTCCTCACCATTACTTTTTGAATGGCAAAAAGTAACCCAAAAAACCACCGCATGGACGGAAAAACTGATTAAATAACAGCTGCTTTGTATCCGGCTCTCCAAGCGGCTACCCACTTCTATATTGCTTTTGTTCACGCGGCCTACAAAGCAGCTGTTATTTAATCAGTTTTCCTTTAATGCGGATATACGGCATCCCGCTCTGCGGGATTGTTTAATTGACTGGGTCCCGGCTTTCGCCGGGATGACGTGCTAAGGAGGACTAGCGTAAACCCGAAGCTAACAGCTAACTACCGATGTTCTTACTAAGGTTAGCGATCGGTCCCATAACAGAGGCGGCAATTAGACCGACTCCGGCACCGAGAAAGATGATCATAACCGGTTCTATAACAGCGGCTAAACCGTCGATTAGGACTGTTACCTCTTCTTCATAAAAATCAGCTATTTTCACCAGCACCGTATCGATCTGCCCGGTTTCTTCGCCGACCATCAGCATCTGCGACACTATCGGCGGGAAGTGCTTGCTGCGGCTAATCGGCTCGCTCAGGGGTTTACCGTTCCTGACTTCATCGGCGGCGGCTTTCAGCTCGGCCTCGATCACTTTATTGCCTAGGGCAGCCCCGGTAACCTCTAAAGCGTCGAGCACGCTGACGCCCGAACCCATGAGCGACGCAAAAGTGCGTGAAAAACGGGCGATGGCAACTTTTAGTATAATTGTTTTGACGACTGGCAGGCGCAGCAGCAAGCCGTGGAACTTGAATTTTCCAGCCGGCGTCCGGATGTAGCGCATAATATAAATTCCGGCGATTGTCCCGGCAATCAGTATCAGTATGAGGTTAGGCAGCTTGTTGAGGAGTGGGATAGGTAAGTGTCCGAGTATAGTTGGCTTAACACAAAAATTACTAAAGTCGAGTAATACTTGCGTGTAGATGGGCAGCTTGGCGTTAGGGCCGCCCAGGCTGATGAGAATACCGCCGAGTTTTGGAACAATAAATAGCATAATGCCAAAAAATGCTATAACGGTGAAGCTTAAAATAACTACCGGATAGGCCATGGCGCTTTTTATTTTTTTGCGGATGCTGGCATCCTGTTCGACTTGAGTGGCTAAGCGCTTGAGGATGTCATCAAGGATACCGCCTTCTTCGCCGGCCTTGACCATATTGACGTAAACCTCTGAAAAAACCGTTGGGTATTTGGCAAACGCTTCGCCAAGCGGCGAGCCACTCTCGACATCTTTCGTTATACCGGTGAGTACGGTACGCATATAGGGGTTGGGGACATCCTCCTGCAGGGCAGCCAGCGAACGGGTCAGGGGGACACCTGCCGAAATCATTGTTGAAAGCTGCCTGGTGAAGATCACTAAGTCGCTTAACTTGACCTTTTTCTTATTGCCAAACAGGCTGGCGTGTTTGGCTTTTTGCGGCTCTACAAGAACTGGATGAACACCTTGCTTACGTAGCGAGGCTAGCAGGGCCTGCTTACTGGCCGCCTCGGCTCTTCCAGATATTGTTTTGCCTTCTTTGGTGGTGGCTTTGTAGGCAAATAGCATTACAGGCTCCCACCACTTCCTTTAGTCAAAAGTCTCACAGTTTTAAAGTCGAAAGCCGCTTTGTTTACACATTGTACCCAGAAGCTAAGGACTTTTGACATTCGACTTTTGACATTCGACTGGAGCATAGCGTAAGAAAGTTTCATGGTTACTCCTGTGAGGTGACTCGAAGCACCTCTTGTATAGTGGTTTGGCCGCGCAGGGCTTTGATAAAGCCGTCGAGTTGCATAGTCAGCATTTTTTCTGCGATAGCGGCTTTCTCGATAGCTTCGCTGGTGCTGCTGCCGACAATCATTTTCTGGATGGCGGTGGAATTATCGAGTACCTCGTATATACCAATCCGGCCTTTATAGCCGGTGTGGTTGCAGCTGTCACAACCGCCGTCGTGGGCATTCCACAGCTGTTTCACGGCGGTCGGTGAGCTCGCTAGTTCGTCGCTGCCGCCGCTTTTGCCGCCGCTCGATAGACCGATGCCGTCGTGCAGGGCGCTTTCTTCCAGCTCGTGCATCCGTTTGAGGCCGCCATTTTCAGTTATGCGGAATGACTTGTCGAGCTGTTTGAGCATTGCAACGTCAGGTGTAATGGCCTCGCGACAATCTATGCACAACCGCCGCACTAGACGTTGCGCTACTACGACGCGCACTGTGCTGGCTATCAGAAACGGCTCGACGCCCATATCGAGTAAACGGGGCAGGCAGGTGGCAGCGTTACTGGTATGCAGCGTGCTGAATACCAAGTGACCCGTAAGCGCGGCCTGGACTGCCAAGTCGGCCGTTTCACCGTCACGGACCTCCCCGACCATAATGATGTTCGGATCCTGCCGCAACAATGCCCGCAGACCGTTGGTAAAGGTCATACCAGCCATAGGATTCACCTGGGTCTGATTGGCTCCGACGATATGGTATTCCACGGGATCTTCGACAGTAGATATATTAACGTTTGGCGTATTGAGCGAGCTTAGCACACTAAACAGGGTGGTGGATTTGCCTGAACCAGTAGGGCCTGTTACCAGTACCATGCCATGGGGTTGGATAATTGCCTGTTGTAAATCTTGCAAGGCTGTTCCCCAGAAGCCTAACTCGGTAAAGTTAGCTGGTTTACTTGACTCGTTAAGTATACGCATTACCACTTTTTCTCCATCTAGGATGGGTAAAGTAGAAACACGTAGGGCGAAGACCTGACCGCTTAATTCAACTTTAAATCGACCATCCTGGGGTGCGCGGTGTTCATCGATCTTTAAGTTACTGAGGATTTTAATGCGGCTAACTAAAGCCCCTAGCATTTTACGCGGCAACTTATTAGCTTCACGCAGTAAGCCATCAATACGGTAACGTATGACCACAAAATTTTCACGCGGCTCAATATGGATGTCGCTGGCGCCGGCTTTGACGCCGTATTCAATAAGAATGTTAACCGTTTGTGCTACTGGGGAGTCTTCAGCCAGGTCGTCTTCCTCAATCTCACCCTGTTCTTCGGCTTCGCTCTCATCGGCAATGACTTTGGTAAGTTCACTGCTGATGTTGCCGCGGTACTGGTCAAGAGCCGCCTGGAGCAGGCTGCTAGTCGTGATGTGGACCCGCAGGTTGTTGCCGAGCTGCTTTTGCAAGAAGTTAAGCGCCTGGATGTCGTCCGGGTCTTCCATGGCGACGAGCTTAGTGTCATTTTCGTCGATGTCGAAGACCACGGCATTGTACTGGCGGGCAATCCGTTCGGAGAGCTGCTTGAGCACTTCATGTTTAATTTCACGGGCATTTAGCTCAACAAACGGTATGTCAATTTCCTGGGCGTAAAGCTTGATCAGGTCTTTTTCGCTGATCTGGTTATTGTCCAGCACAACGCCTTGCAGAGGCTTTTTGTCATTGCCGGCCTGCTCGTGCAAACTGGCGAGCTGTTCCTTGCTTAGCTGGCCCTGCTTGGCCAGCAGCTTTTCGACCATTGAGTCCGGTATGTGCATGGTTTAGGCCTGCTGTGATTCCGGGGTAAGCTGATCGGTTTGTGTGTTAGTGAGTTCACCCATCCTAGGCTTATTCTAACAGCTTCGTCGTAAAAACGTAAGCGTATTACTAGGGTTGAGGATTAACTTTTTGTTAAGTTTTGCATAAAAGGCCGACTGTAAAAGCACAACCAATTTTCATACAATGCGCGAACGCCTAAAGTGGTAAAATATAAGTAACAGGCAAGCCATGCATATTGCATACATGACTGAGGAGGTTTTATGGCAGAAGACAAGAAGACGAAAGCAGTAAAAGAAGCAGTAGCGCCAGCTAGCGATGGCAAGACTAAGGCGCTGGGGCTAGCCCTGGAAACCATCGAAAAGCAATTCGGCAAAGGGTCAATTATGAAGCTCGGAGATGCCCACTCTACCGCGGTGGAAACGACTTCAACCGGCGCACTAAGCCTGGACATGGCTCTAGGCGGCGGCATCCCGCGCGGCCGAGTTATTGAGATTTACGGCCCCGAATCATCAGGCAAAACCACGCTCACGCTGCACGCCATAGCTGAAGTCCAGCGGGCCGGCGGTACAGCCGCTTTTATTGATGCCGAGCACGCCCTTGACCCGGCCTACGCTAAGCGTATTGGCGTCGACGTGGACAATCTACTGCTATCGCAGCCGGACAACGGCGAACAGGCTTTGGAGATTACCGAGACGCTGGTACGCTCCAATGCCGTCGATTTGGTTGTAGTGGATTCAGTAGCTGCACTTGTACCCCGCGCCGAGATCGAAGGCGACATGGGCGACAGCCACATGGGCTTGCAGGCTCGACTGATGAGCCAAGCCTTGCGCAAACTCACCAGTGTTATTAGCCGCAGCAAAACTAGTGTCATCTTTATTAACCAAATCCGCATGAAAATTGGTGTGATGTTCGGCAATCCGGAAACTACCACCGGCGGCAATGCATTGAAATTTTACGCTTCGGTCCGCATGGATATCCGCCGCATCGGTCAGATTAAACATGGCGAGGAGATCATTGGTAACCGCACGCGTGTCAAAGTTGTGAAGAACAAAATTGCGCCGCCGTTCCGCCAAGCTGAATTCGATATTATGTACAACCAAGGTATTAGCACCTCTGGCGACGTCTTAGACCTAGCCGCCGCCAGCGATATCGTCGAAAAGTCCGGTGCTTGGTACGCCTACAAAGACGAGAAAATTGGCCAGGGCCGCGAAGCCACCAAAAAGTACCTCGAAGACAACCCCAAAGTCCTCACCGAAATAGCCGCCAAAGTCCGCGCTGCCGAAGCTGCCAAGGAGTAAGTAAGTGGGGGTGGGGAAGGAGATAATTATGCTAGAACGTACTGCCCCAAGCGACCGAGAAGTGCATAACTTGATAATGATGAGCGGAGAATGCTTTAGCTCTGACATAGGGAGGCTAAAAGTTATATTGAATTTACATGCCCCCGTGTTTGCAAAATTTGTAATTCACACTCCACCTCCAGGTTTTCCGCCTAAAGAAATACGTGAGCAATGGGTAGGCACAGAACTGCCAGTCAGGGCGAAACCTGATGCGGATGGAATCCCCGTACTTGCATTTGAAGCTATAGAGGCCTTGGAAATATCGAATAAGTATGATGCCGTCGCTTGGTGGAAGCAATACTACATCCTTCGAGGGCAAGAGTGCCTTCCGGATGTTGACTCAGGCGACTATCCGGAGATGCTTATGAATATAGATGGTTTGGAGTTCGAACCTAGTTGTGGAATCTTACAGCCCGCAGAAGAGGCATCTTAAATCGTTATGAAACGGGCAGTAATTTTACATGGCACGGACGGGGCGCCGGAACACAATTGGTTTCCTTGGATGAAAAAGTGGCTTGAGGGACGAGGCTATGAAGTCTGGGTGCCAGAGCTGCCTAATAACCATACGCCGAATCGTAAGGTCTATAATGATTTTTTGCTTAAGGCTGGCTGGGATTTTTCTGACAATTTAGTGATTGGGCACTCATCTGGAGCTGTGACAGTGCTGAATTTATTAATGGATGAACGCTGTCCACATATTAAGACTGGAGTTATGGTTGGCGCTTGGGCGCATATGGAAGAGTCTGATCTAGACAAAGACCAGTTTAAGGATTTATTCCCACCGGGGGGTTTCGATTTCGATACTATTAAGAGTAAAGCAGACAATTTACTTTTCCTACACGGTGACGATGACCCGTTTTGTCCGCTCGCCCAGGCAAAGTGGCTGGCGGAACAAACGAGTAGTGAAATTATTATGGTGCCGGAGGGCCATCACTTAGGTTCTAAGTTCACCGAACTACCAGTACTGACGAAAGCGCTAGAGGAGCGGCGGTGGCTATGATTCCACCTCTTATCCAAGTGGTCAATGAAAACGACGAACCGGTAGGAGGTGCAACAAAAGACGAGATTCATCAGAAAGGTCTGCTGCATCGCATTGTCTATATAATGATTGAAGATCCAGGGCATACGAAAGTCCTCCTCCAAAAGAGATCGAAGTTTGTAAAAACATATCCGAACTGCTGGGATGTTTCAGCAAGTGGACATGTGGATGAGGGCGAAGATTATTTAGAAGCAGCTAAAAGAGAATTACAGGAGGAACTTGGGGTTAATGGCTTAGAGCTGCATGAAATAGGCAGCTATAGAAGCCAAGATAAGTTCAATGACAAAAGGATGAATCGTTTTAATCGGGGTTACAATGCAACGATGGCCATGGACACTCCACTTAAATTGCAAACAGCAGAGCTGGGAACTACAGATTGGATAAATATCAAAAGCCTAAAAGCTTTGCTGCAAGAAGAGCCTAATGAATTCGCTGCAGGAGCGAGGCTTTTCATCGAGCGTTTCTACTTAACGTAAAGTGGCGCCGATTAAATAATTTTATATTGTTTTATGAAAATAACAGGTATCAAGCAGCAGGTTAAACGGGCGGGTCGGTACTCAGTTTTTGTTGACGGCAAGTATGTGTTTTCATTGAGTGAAGTGGCGCTACTGGATTCAAAGCTGGCTAGCGGCCAGGAACTGAGTAAGCAGCAGGTAGTTGATTATAAGCGGCTTTCGGCTGACGATAAATTATATAACCAAACCTTGCGTTATGTGGCTCTAAGGCCGCGTTCGCAATGGGAAATTAGTTACTACTTAGAGCGTAAAAAGACTTCCCCTTCCCTGTTAGAAACAATACTTAACAAGTTAAGTATTGTTGGTTTAATTGATGACGGAAAGCTAGCTGAAGCCTATGTCCATGACAGGCGTCTCTTGCGCCCTACCTCCCGCCGCAAGATGGCCTCTAAACTCCGTAAAAAACGGATTTCCGACGATATCATCCAGAGAGTTTTAGCAGAAGAAGATGGTGAAGAACAGACTGCTCTGCAGGAAGTTATCACGAGTAAGCGCCGTCAAAGTAAGTACCAGGATGATCTGAAACTCATGCAGTACCTAGCCCGTCAGGGTTTCAGTTACAATGACATCAAAGCCGCCCTCCAAGATTCGTCATTCTGAACTCGTTTCAGGACCCCGTGTTGCTACTACGGACTTTCGTTCACTATTCACTGTTTACCATGTACGTATAGCTCAGGGTGCAGGCTACAGTAAACGGAACATGGTAAACGTACGCTGAATGGTAAAGGGGAAACGGTAAACGATCAATACACTGTATGCGTGCTTGCCTTTGCTAATTCTTGGGTGGGGTCCTGAAACGAGTTCAGGATGACGCACGCAGGTGACTTCCCATATATTTGGGCGTGCTACAGTAGAATAATGCAACCGCTGATTGGGGTAACCGCTGGCGAAATATTGAATAAAGGCGAGGCTTGGGCGCCGCATGTGTACGGGCAGGCCCATACCTATACCGACGCGGTCGCGCATGCCGGTGGAGCGCCTTTTATCTTGCCACTGGTTGAAGAGCCAGCCGTACTACGCAAGCTATATGACCAATGTGACGGTATTGTACTGTCGGGTGGCAATGACGTCGACCCGGCGTTGTACCACACTACTCCATCGCCGCTCACCAAAGACATATCACGGCGACGTGACGAACAGGAAATACAGCTGCTGCGGTGGGCGCTTGCCGATAACAAGCCGGTCTTAGGTATTTGCCGGGGCATGCAACTGCTAAATGTGGCATTAGGCGGCAGTTTGTACCAAGATGTGGCTACTGAATTGCCTGATGCAGCGAACCACTGTATGTCCGAAGACCACAAAGATTTTAGACATATCGCCCATAGCCTGCGTATTAGACCAGACTCGCAACTAGCCGCTATCTTACAGAGGGAACAGATAGGCACCAATGCTCTCCACCATCAGGCCGTCAAGCAGATTGGAGATGGGCTTGTGGCAACCGCCTGGTCAGATGACGAAGTTATTGAAGCCCTAGAGCTACCAGGCAAGCGCTTCGTAGTAGCGGTGCAGTCCCACCCTGAAGCTTTGGAGGCGCAGGCTGAACCGCTATGGCGGGGTTTGTTCGCCGTGTTTGTACAAAGCGCCCTTGCTGAATAGCTGTCGCAGAGGAGTGGAAACGGTTTAAGCCGCCGTGGCAGGCGCTGGCATCGGTGCGTTTTTGACGAGTTCATTGATGATTACGCGTTTAGGTGTTATTTCGTTGATATTAGTGCGGTCGATGCTCAATGAGCCGCCGGTGAGGCTTTTCAGCACCGATTGCGAGACGTAGATTTTTTGGATAAACATAGTTTCAGTCTCCGTGGCGTAATCACTTACCTTGCCAACTTTTTCTTTGCTAAGTGTGACAACTTGTTTACCGATTAATTCAAACTCTAATTCTATAACTTCCTTGAGCCGGACAAGCTCGCCGGGCTCGGTCAGTACGTCGTGGTCATTAACAACATAGCCTTGCGGCAGTATGTCACGTATATCCTGATACAGTAAAACCAGTTGACGCTTGTCGAAACGGTCCTGGCAGTAAAATCCTTCTACTTTAAGATTATTAGGATTAATGATGGGCCCAGTAATGGTGGCGATAGGGCTACCTGTGCGGAGCGATAAGATAGACTTACTTAAGAGACTCGAGCTGAGTTGGAGCATGTTTTTAGTATACCCCACCAGGCGCTTACCACTGTTAGAATTATTGAGATATTAAAAATTTAATGTTTGGAGCAGATTCTAAACGCTACTGCTTGCCTTCTTGCCAGGTAGTTCCATACAATCTGACCTACCATGCGGCGGATACAACACCTATTACCAGCCATTACCATAGCGGTCGTGCTCTGTGGTTGGCTGGTGATAGGTCGTGACACACCTGCCCGGGCTGATACGGCTAGTGCCCCCTCCCTCACCATTAGCCAGCTCAAAATTACCAGCAGTAATGGCCAGTTCATCACGCTCTACAACGCGTCCAATACTGCGCTGGATATGAGTAAGTATCAGCTAGAGTACTTCAACAACTACGACGTAAGCAAAGCTACTAGTAGCCGGCTTATTGCTTTGTCGGGTACGGTACCGCCGCATGGCTACTTTATGGTTAATGATGACGCGCTGCTGCTCTGCTACCAGCTCACGGTTGATTCTATATCTTTGGGCTTGTCAAGCACGGCTGGCTTGGTAGAACTCTTAGCCTATAACCAGGCATCACCCGGCGGCTCGGTCGCACCAGTCGTGCAGGATTACGTCGGCTGGTCCAAGACGGCGGCTAACGGTGCCCAGACACTGCCCAGTAGTACAAGTGGTTTTTTACGGCGCCAGCCATTGGATAATCAGGATAACCCTGTAGTTACAGCGCCCGGCAGTGGATCGTGGCAGGCAGTCCAGCCCAGTAGTAGCAACGCTTGTAACTTAGTAACTTCAAGCGGTGCGCCCGCCGGTACCATCATTCCTGGCGGTGCCAATAGCCTACTCTCAGGTAGTGAGCCACCAGCTAGCTTCGTAGCCTCAAATGGTGACGAGCAGCCAATTTCGGTCGCAAGTGCTGGCTTACCGTCAGATGATATAGGATTAATGGTACCCAAGATCAATGAGCTCCTACCCAATCCCGCTGGCAGTGGTACCGATGCCCTCGAAGAGTTTATCGAGCTGTACAATCCGAACGAGACAACCTTCAATCTGAGTGGTTTTAGGCTGCAAACCGGTACTACCACCCCGCATACATTTACATTTCCTGCAGGTACGAGTCTGCCCGCGAAAGGTTTTACAGCTTTTTATTCTGCCGATACGGGCCTAACCCTCAGTAATAGCGGTGGCCAAGCCAAGCTGCTCGATCCTTCTGGCAATAGTATTTCGACTAGTGAGGCTTACGGTGCTGCAAAAGACGGACAGGCTTGGGCGCTGGGAAACGGTAAGTGGTACTGGACCACTAACCCTACGCCTGGGGCAGCCAATATTATCAGTATGCCTACTGCCAGCAAAGCTTCGAATACGAAGTCAGCAAGTGCCAAAACGAAAGCTGCTAAGAGCGGTGCAAAAACAAAAACCGCCAAGCCAATGAAAACCAAAAAGACCAAGTTAGCAACGACACCATCGAGTGCTGCTGAGGTTGCACCAGTCACCCCAATTCACCTGTGGACGCTTGTCATGGTTGGAGTTGGTGCGCTACTATACGGAGCATATGAGTACCGTGCAGACCTGTCAAATAGAATCCACCAGCTTAAACAACACTTTAAAAATCGCTGAACAGATCGGGCGTCACTTACGCGGTGGTGAAGCGATTGAGCTTATGAGTGATCTGGGCAGTGGCAAGACAGCTTTCGTGCGAGGTTTGGCCTGCGGCATGGGTAGTAGCGATACCGTCCGCAGCCCCAGCTTTACGCTTAGTAACCAATACGCGACAGACACATTAACACTGTATCACTTTGATTTTTACCGTTTGTACGAGCCGGGTATTATGCGCGAAGAGCTGGCCGAATTGTTACTCGACCCCCAGGCTGTTGTAGCAATCGAATGGGCCACTATTGTAGCCGATGTCTTACCGGCGGCCCGGTTGTCGGTCAGCATTAAAACAACTGGCGAAACCAGCCGCAGCCTCAACTTTAGCTACCCGGCCGGCCTAGCTTACCTTCTTGGGGATATGTGATAATGGATAGTATGCTGATACTGACTATACGCACCAATAAACCGGAAGCCGAACTAGGTTTATACCAGGATGATACGCAAGTAGCCTATACCGTTTGGCAAGCTCACCGGCTATTAGCCGAGACGATACACCTACAGATAAAATCCCTGCTGGACGGCCAGCGAAAGAAATTACAGGATGTAGAAGGTATAGTGGCATTTAAAGGTCCCGGCAGTTTCACAGGTTTGCGTATTGGACTCAGTGTTGCGAATGCTTTAGCGACGAGCCTACCCGCACCAATCGTTTCGACTAAGGGTGATGACTGGATCAAAAATGGAGCAAAAAAATTAGCCTCAGGTGATAACGAAAATATTGGGCTGCCGGAGTATGGTTCAGCTCCTCATGTTACCCAGCCAAAGTAAGGACCACTCAAACAAAATCCTATTGCACCCACTGCATATCTTCTCCCTACTACAACCTAACCTGGCGGCACCAGCCAGCAGTTTTGTTCGTCACCGTAACTATAAGTTACGCTTTCTCTCAAGAACTACTAGCTGGCACTCACCAGCTTAGCTTTCGTTTACGGAAGAAGATATGCAGTGGGTTCATTAGGAGTTATCCACAGATTGCTTACTACAAAAAGCTTGTCAACCATAAGCGTGTAGCTTACGCTCATAACATATTGCCTACGTGTGATACAAAAATTGCTAAAAATAAAAAAGGAAAACTTAAAATGCGTTCTTTGCTAAAAAAATCACCTATTCTTGGTGGTACAGCTCTGTTAGTGGCGGCCCTTTTGTCTCCGCTGACTGCCGCTGCCGTCACCCCCACCATCAATTGAGTATAATCCAACAACGCCGAACTCCGGCCCAAAATTCATCATCTATGCTGCCGGTAACATGTGGTTCACGGAAGACACCGCGGGCCAGGTTGGTGTCATGGATACTAGCGGTAATATGATCGCCGAAACTTCTTTAGGGGCTGGATCCGAACCGAACGGGATCGCTCAGGCCCAAACGGCACTATCTGGGTTACCCAGTTCGGCAATGACAAGATCGCCGTACTAGACCAAGACACCCACGCTGTTCTCAGCCAGTTTTCTATTACCCATATATCAGGTAGTGGTTGTACGGGTACTGCTGCGCCCGTGGGCCTTGCCGTAGGTCCAAACGGCGACATATGGTTCTCGGAGCGTAATGCCAACTGTATAGGTGTCATGGACACCTCGGGTACTATGATCCGGGAATATCCCATTACAACTGCCGGTAACACACTGACAGATAAAGTTATTGCCGGTGCTAATGGAAATATGTACTTCACAGAGCAAAATGGTACTGCTATCTTCTCACTGCCGGACGTCACTCCCCCAAGGTACCGCCCCCACCGCCCATGCGGTGACACCGTCCACCCGCTTTGAAGGCCTGATGTACCATAGTGCTGACGGAACTCTCTATTTCGTAGACAATGCTGCGAATAAAATCGGCATACTGAAACTGGCCACCAACGCGGTGACTTACTACGATGTACCGACAGCCAATGCCGGGCTTGATGATGTCACCAATGGCGGCGATGGTAATGTCTGGTTCGCCGAGAGCCAGGCCGAAAAGATTGCCTCAATTGCTGCCGACGGCACAATAACTGAATATGCTACGCCGACAACGGGTTCAGGACCGAATAATATTACGCAAGCTCCTGACGTCGTTAGTGGCGTCCCTGGAGGAATCTGGTTTACGGAAGCTGTCAGTGGCAAGATTGGCGATCTAGAGCTTTCGAGCTTTACCGGTAATGGTAATGGTAACGGCGGTGCGGGCTCGACAGCAAATGGTGGCGCTGGTGCCGCAGCTGCTGCAGCCCCAGGCACGCCCAACACCGGTCTTGCATTGGTTGCCGCTCACCCAGTAACTT
>JBBPZG010000056.1:0-2147 GCA_038199095.1 Saccharimonadales bacterium (SeqCode) | reverse complement strand
TGACGCTCTCTTTGCCATCATCCGCTTCCTGTCAGACGGCGCGGGTTTGGTAATAATCGGCTCTTTAATATGGGGGGGTATCAAGTATTCACTCTCGCGCGGCGACCCCCAAGCCAGCGCTGCAGCAGTAAACCGCATACGCAGCGTCATGATGGCCCTCCTTTTGTTTATCTTTGCCTATGCGATACTTAACTATGTGATACCCGGGAATGTCCTCAAATGATCATTGCTAATATACTCACCGTGTTCGCGGCTGTCGGCGACAAGTGTAATCCTAATGGAGGCGGCCTCTTTGGATTTCCCCACTGGTACGCTTACTTAGAGGGATCCCGTGACGCTAACGGCAAATGCATACCGGCTTTCGGTAGTCTTAGCGATACCTGGCTCATCGTAGCGGCCATTATAGAGATTCTGCTTCGTGTGGCTGCGTTAGCAGCAATAGCTATGGTGATATACGGCGGATTCCAGTACGCCACGAGCGAAGGCCAGCCCGAAAAAACCGGCCGGGCAAAGAGTACAATAGTAGATGCTCTAGTGGGCTTGGCCATAGCTGTTCTGGCGGCCTTCATAGTAACCTTTATAGCAGGGAGCATTAAAAAATGATGAACATAATCTATTATATTGCTGCAGAGGCAGCCCCCTCGGACTACAGTACTAATCTACCCCACGCAGGAGCTGGCCATAACCAATTACAGCAAATTCTACAGATTGTTTTCGGTGTACTTGCTGCTGTAGCGGTTTTGATGATTGTTATCGCGGGGCTAAGATTTGTGACTGCCGACGGCAATCCCCAAGAAGTTTCTAAAGCAAAGGGCACTATTGTGTATGCCCTTGTAGGTTTGCTTATAGCTATTAGCGCCGAAGCAATCATAACCTTAACCCTAAGCCATTTATGAAGTATATTATTGCGCTACTATCGCTTGCTTGCCTGCTTGCTCTACCCGCGCTTGCACCGTCAACTCCCGCATATGCGGTGGATATTTTTAGCCATACCTGCGACAAAGGCGAGAATGTCAGTTCCAAGGGCGCAGTTGTGTGTCAAGACGTACAAAAGCAGCAGGGACAGCAAAAAACAAACCCCATCATTACTATCTTAAAAGCGGCCATAAATGTCATATCGGTGATACTTGGCGCCGCTGCCATTATCATTTTACTGGTTGGCAGCATACACTTTATTACTGCCGGTGGCGACGCAAACTCTGTAGCTAGCGCCAGGAACTCTGTACTTTACGCGCTAATAGGCCTGGCGATCGCTGCCTTGGCGCAGACCATAGTAGTTTTTGTCCTAGATAAAGCGTAGAAGGAGATTTAATTATGCGCCGTTTAATGTACACAATCCTAACCGTAGCTTTTAGCTTAATCGGTCTCACAGCATTCACCGCACCAGCTTTTGCCGCCAGCCCTTCCCTTCACGTCATGGCTAACGCTTCAAAGGATAGCGTTTGTGCCGGTCTGGACCAAGTGGACAGCTCACAGGGCTGTAGCACTAAGGGGAAAGGCGTCCAAGGCATTACAAGAGCAGTAGTTAATATTCTTAGTATTGTTGTAGGAATCGCTGCTATCATTACAATCATTGTGAGTGGCCTAAAATTTGTTACTTCTGGAGGTGACGCTGGTAAAGTTAGCGCTGCTAAGAGCAGTCTTATTTATGCTCTTGTTGGCTTGGTAGTTGCAGCATTTGCTCAATTTCTTGTCCATGCGGTGCTGGCGAGAGCCGCCAACGGTTAATCCATGGAACTTAATTAATATCTTTTTTAGAAAGACGCTTATGCATTAACACTTGATTCAAGGATATTGTTGTAGTATAAGTTAAGTAATAGTAAAGAAAGGCAAATATGATTCAAAAAATTAAAAGCTATCTTCTAATAATGTCGTCAATGCTTATGCTGGCAGTGCCTGCATTGGTACCTACAATAGCTGCGTCCGCAGCGTGTAATAATATCGGCAATAAGATTGCCGATGGGGCAAATGGGGCTATAGGTAACGGCGGCGGAGGTGGGGTAAGTTGTACTCAAACCAACGTCGGGGATTCAGATATTGCAAAGATTGCAAAAGGAATCGTTAATATACTTTCAGTTGTAGTGGGCGCCATCGCTATAATTATGATCATCATAGGCGGATTTCGCTATATTACCTCAGGTGGTGAT
>JBBPZG010000055.1:0-15021 GCA_038199095.1 Saccharimonadales bacterium (SeqCode) | reverse complement strand
TGCTTGCTATCAATGATGAAAACTTACCTGGTTTTGAAGCGATTTGCGACCGGGAGCGTTGCCCTTTTGCAGTCGTGGGTAAAGCTACTAAAAACCAACAGTTAGTACTACACGATGCCTTATTCGATAATCATCCCATCAATATGCCTATGTCAGTCTTATTTGGTAAGCCACCCAAAATGACTAAGGACTTTAAGCTCACTAAACCAAGCTCAGGCCCATTTGATTTCGAACAAATTGATCTTTCGGAAGCAGTAGAACGCGTGCTGCATGTACCATCTGTGGGAAGTAAAAAATTCCTAATCACTATCGGTGACCGTACGGTGGGGGGGCTGATCACCCGCGACCAGATGGTAGGGCCCTGGCAAGTACCAGTCAGTGATGTCGCAGTGGCAGCAAGCGCGTTTGATGCCGCGTATGGTGAAGCCATGGCAATGGGAGAACGCACGCCGCTGGCTATTATTGACGCACCGGCTTCGGCGCGCATAGCCATAGGGGAAACAATCACCAACCTACTAGCTGCAGACATAGAAAAACTGTCTGACATAAAATTATCTGCTAATTGGATGGCTGCCAGCGGCTATGGCCAAGAAGACGAAAAACTTTTTAACACTGTCAAAGCCGTTGGCGAAGAATTTTGCCCGGCACTTGGCTTGACGATTCCAGTTGGTAAAGACTCACTGAGTATGCGTACCCTTTGGCAGGAGGACGGCAAAGATAAAAGCGTTACCTCTCCACTTTCCCTTATTATCAGCGGTTTTTCGCCGGTCAAGCACGTGGGCCAAACGCTCACACCCCAGTTGAAGCGGCAAAAAGATACCGTACTCCTCGTGATTGATTTAGGCAATGGGCAGCACAGACTTGGCGGTTCAGCTCTGGCGCAAACTTATAATCAAATTGGCGGAGAAGCACCGGATGTTGAAGCGAAACTACTCAAACAATTCTTTTTAGCAGTAACTGCGCTTAAGCAATCAGGAAAAATATTAGCTTATCATGACCGCTCCGATGGTGGCTTGTTAGCAACCATTTTGGAAATGGCCTTCGCAGGTCGTTGCGGCCTCGATGTAGATGTCAGCCAACTGGTCGGATCGGGTTTAGAACTTCTTTTTAATGAAGAGCTGGGCGCTGTCATACAAATTAATACTAAAGACCAAGTTGCCGTCATTCAACAATTACAGCGAGCAGGTAATCTTCCAGTACATGTCATTGGCGTCCCGTCGCTCAGCTCCGAAATTACTATCAAGTATGCGGGGGGGACATACCGTAACACCCGGGCACAGTTAGAGCGTTGGTGGAGTGATACAAGCTATAACCTGCAAAAGCTGCGCGACGATCCTGACTGTGCAGAGCAGGAATATGTCCGTATTAGTGATGGGCAAGATCCAGGGCTAACCCCTTTGGTTACTTTTGAGCCGAGTATTACCAAATATAATTCGGGGCCAAAAGTAGCAATATTGCGCGAACAAGGCGTAAATGGCCATATCGAGATGGCTGCCGCTTTTGATAGGGCCGGATTTACGTGTGTTGATGTGCATTTGCATGATCTTATGAACGGGAAAGCAGCATTGAGTGACTTTAAAGGTCTAGCTGTTTGCGGCGGTTTTTCGTACGGGGATGTGTTAGGAGCAGGCGAAGGCTGGGCTAAATCCATCTTATTCAGCCAAGGGCTTCGTCAACAGTTCAGTGATTTTTTTGAGCGTTCGGATACTTTTAGCCTAGGCGTTTGTAATGGCTGCCAGATGCTGGCGGCTCTCAAAGAACTTATACCTGGTGCAGACGCTTGGCCAGCATTCTTAAAGAATACTTCCGAGCAGTTTGAGGCCCGGCTGGTGACCGTACAAATCAATGATTCACCTTCGATTTTTTTTAAAGACATGGCAGGCTCGCGTTTGCTGGTACCTGTGGCCCACGGCGAAGGCAGGGCTCACTTTTCAAAACCGCCAGCTGCAAAACAGGCACTAAAAAATAAATTAGTGCCGCTGCAATACGTTGATAATTACAGCCATA
This sequence comes from Saccharimonadales bacterium (SeqCode), assembly GCA_038199095.1. Classification (GTDB taxonomy): domain Bacteria; phylum Patescibacteriota; class Saccharimonadia; order Saccharimonadales; family UBA4665; genus JBBPZG01. The sequence goes on along the minus strand of JBBPZG010000055.1, from coordinate 13,014 downwards.
TTACAGAAGCATATCCTAGCAATCCGAATGGTTCACCACTAGGTATTACTGCTTTAACGACACTGGATGGACGGGCTACCATCCTTATGCCACACCCCGAGCGGTCCTTTATGAGCCGCCAGTTATCGTGGCATCCTACTGAGTGGGGTCCAGACTCACCTTGGCTAAAATTATTTCAGAATGCCCGTCAATGGGTTGAAAACCAGAATAAGTAAAGTAGATCCGTACGGCAATTGGAGTAAGGAGATAGTGTACTATTCATATTATTAGCGATACCTATAAGCGTTAGTAATAATTTGTACTGCCCGACCCTATCTAGCCGTCCATACTAGCAATATATTACATTATAGGGAGAGGTCTATATGGCAGATTTAACAGGCAAAAAAGTAGCTATTTTAGTTGATGATTATTTTGAAGAGGCTGAGTTTACCGGTCCGCTCAAAGCGCTGAAAGATGCTGGTGCGACAGTAGATGTGATTGCGCCGAAGGCTGGGGATATTCACTCTATGAATCATGCCGATCTATCTACCACCTATCAGGCAGACAAGTCTATCGATGATATAACCATAGGGGACTACGATGCTTTAGTATTACCTGGGGGTGCCGTCAATGCCGATGCCTTGCGAATGAACGAAACGGCCCGCGCCTGGATTAAAGCATTTATGGAGATGAATAAGCCTATTGCCGCTATCTGCCATGCTCCATGGGCACTAGCTTCAGCCGGTGTTACCAAAGGCCGAAAACTGACAAGCTTTTTCACAATCCAGGACGACCTGCGCAATGCCGGTGCGGAGTGGAGCGATGAGGAAGTAGTCATTGATAAAAATCTGATTACCAGCCGCAATCCCGATGATGTGCCCGCTTTTGATAACGCTTTAATTGCCATGTTACAAACTGCTTAGGGGGTAGTTGACTATGAATAAGTACGGCCCTAAAGCACAAAAAAAGGTAGAAAAGGCCATGCATGAATATAAAGAGGGCAAATTAACGATTGGCAAAAGTGATAAGAAGGTAACTAGCCGTAAACAGGCAGTTGCTATTGGCCTTGACGAAGCCCGCCGCAGCGGCGGCAAAGTGCCAAAAAAGTAGCCTGTAGCGTTTAACTGCTAAGCTTATTGTATGCAGTTTATTCAATCACCTGACTGGAGTGGAGGCGCTTCCGCGCTCTACGAATATATATCTTCCTGTTTGCATAAAAACCAACGCGTTCTATGGCTGGTGAGTGGAGGTACTAATATACAGATTGCTACTGATGTAATGAACCGTGTACCCGAAGCTTTGAGTACATTGCTGAGCGTAGCTTTGGTGGACGAACGTTACGGTACGCCAGGGCATAAGGATTCAAACTGGCAACAGTTGCAAAGCGCCGGCTTTAATCCTCGCTTAGCGAGGGTAGTGCAAGTGCTAGAGCCACCGGATTCATTCGACAAAACGGTGGAGCGGTATCACAAAGCGATGCGTGAGGCATTTAGTACACATGATTTTGTGATTGCCCAGTTAGGCATCGGAACAGATGGCCACATTGCCGGCATTCTACCGGATACCCCAGCCGCCCAAGAGACAAGTGCTCTCGTGACAGGCTATCAGAGTTCCCCGTATATGCGCATAACCCTAACGTTTGCCGCTTTGCGCCATTGTAATAGTGCCTATGTATTTGCGTTCGGAGACAATAAATATTCTGCTCTGCAGCAACTCCAAACTGCAGGCCTGAGTTTGAGCGTGCAGCCAGCCCAGATTTTGAGAGAGCTGCCTGAAGCATATGTGTATAATGACCAGGTAGGAGAAAACTTATGAAAATAGTTATTCACGGCCTTGGCCGCATGGGTATGCAGATTGCCCGTAAACTTGCAGAAAACGGACATGAGGTTATTGCGCTCAACCGTAGTCCAGAACCCACCCAACAAGCGGTTAAGTACGGGGCAACCGCGGCCTCGGATAAGCAATCAGCGTTGCAGGCTTTCGGTTCGGACAGGGTAGTCGTCTGGGTCATGCTACCAGCCGAAATTTCGGCGGCGCAAATACAAGAATGGCTCGAAGTAGTCCCAGCTGGCAGTATTCTAGTAGACGGCGGTAACTCTGATTTTCGACAGACTGTCCAATTAGACCAAACAGTTAACGATACGCAGTGCCATTTAATCGATGTCGGCACTAGCGGTGGTGTATGGGGCTATCAAAACGGCTTCTCTATGATGATGGGTGGAGATAACACAGAAGCGGTTGCCAGTCTCGAGCCTGCTTTAAGAACTCTGGCCCAGCCTGATGGCGCATACTACCACTTTGGACCAAGCGGCAGCGGCCACTATGTAAAGATGGTGCATAACGCCATCGAATACGGCATGATGGAATCATTAGCCGAAGGTTACCGCATGCTCAAAGAAGGCCCTTATAAAGAGCTCGATTTGGCGGCAGCAGGCAATGTGTGGCAGCACCACAGCGTTGTTACCTCTTGGCTCAATGAACTCAGCCAAGCCGCCTTAGCTGAAAATCCCGAATTGGAAGGCATAGATGGCTTCGTAGCCGAAAGTGGCGAAGCCCGTTGGACTTTGGAGGCCGCTAAAGAGCAGGGCATACCCCTGCCAAGCATTCAGGCGGCTTTTGATGTACGTTTGGCTTCCCAGCAAGGTAACGTCAATTTTGCTACTAAGTTGCTAGCGGCCATGCGTAATAAATTTGGCGGACATGCTATCAATAAATAGTCTTATAGCCGGATAGGTTTATGATCCTATAATCGCTTGGCGTCTAGACGGTGCGGCTCTATGACTATAAGACTACCGAAACGATAAATGCGATTCCTTAAACGGCAGCCATTGGGTACAATACCTCTATGAGCGGACCTGTCATAATTGTGTTTGGAATTACTGGTGATTTAAGTAAGCGCAAGCTCTTACCCGCCCTATACCACCTCTTAAGCCAGGATCTTCTGCCTTCTGACACTCAAATCATCGGTATTAGCCGCCGCCCACTTACTACCGAAAAGCTCCTCGCAACCGTAGAGTTGTGCGTTCTAGAAAAAGATAATATATGTGATCCGGAGGGCTTAGCCCGTGTCAGAAACGCTCTTCAGACTCTACAACTCGATCCCAAAAATCCATCTGACTTTGAAGCACTTAAACACTTACTCGATAAGCTTGACCAAACACACAAACGGGAACGGCTCTTTTATATGTCGGTACCGGCTTCGGCATATGACCCGATCATTACTAACCTGGCAGCCCATGGCCTCAATGAACAGCGTAACCGGTTATTACTCGAAAAACCGTTTGGACACAACTTAAAAAGTGCCGGGCAACTCCTCAAGTTAGTCGATAGCGCCTACCATGAAAGCCAGATTTACCGTATAGATCATTACCTTGCAAAAGAAACCGCCCAAAACGTCCTAGCTTTCCGGATGCATAATCCAATCTTTATGCCGCTGTGGAATGCCGAGCACATCCAATGCATACATATCAGGGCTCTTGAAGCCTTAAGTATTGAAGAACGGGCAGACTTCTACGATCAAACCGGAGCCCTGCGCGATCTCATTCAAAGCCATTTAATGCAGCTCCTGGCTATAACCATGATGGACATTCCAGCCGATACGAGCAGCCACGCTATTCACCGGAGTAAAGCTATGTTTTTAGAGCAGCTACTACCGGCCGATCCTGCCGAAGCAGTAAGGGGGCAGTATGACGGCTACAAATCTGAGGTTACTGATGCTGGCAGCCACACAGAAACATATGCACGTTTACAATTGGAACACGCCACCGAGCGTTGGCAGGGTACCGAAATTATTTTAGAAACCGGCAAAGCATTATCAGAAAAAACCACTGATATAGTTATCGAGTTTAAAAATCCGCGTGAACGCCGCCGTAATAATTTAACCTTCCAGATCCAGCCAAACGAAGGCATTGGCTTAGGTTTGGTTGTAAAAGAACCGGGTTTTGAGAACCATATGCGTCATGCAGCACTAGAATTCAGCTATAGCCAGGTGTTTGCCGAGCAACAAATTGATGCGTACGAACGTGTACTGATGGATGCCCTCCGGGGTGACCAAGCCCTTTTTGCTAGTGATCGTGAGGTATTGGCAACCTGGCGGGTTCTGGATCCAGTACTGGAAGTTTGGAATAAGAACGACCACGGTTTGCAGCCCTACGTAAAAGGTTCTGAAGGACCACCCCAAGACTAAGAACCATTGCAGCTTCCTCTCTGTTACAACTTAATTCCCGATCAGCTTGGCTTTCACTATGGGGAGAAGGTATGCAATGGTTCTAATTAATCTGCTACACTAAAATCTATAATGATTACCTACCTGCAAGCTTTGATCCTCGGCCTCCTGCAAGGTGTCACCGAATTATTCCCAATTTCCAGCCTTGGTCACTCAGTAGTTCTGGCCTGGCTGTTCAACTGGCACGGCATCCTGGCCAGTGAAAGTAAGAGTGAATCGTTCTTCTTATCGTTCCTGGTAGCGCTCCACGTTGCGACTGCTATCGCCTTAATAATCTTTTACCGCGATAGCTGGATCCGGATCGTTAAAGGCTTTTTCGGTTCGCTTCAGAAACAGCGTATTCACAATGCTGATGCCAAGTTAGCCTGGCTACTGCTCGCAGCTACCGTGCCAGCTGGCGTGTTTGGCCTGGCATTTGAGCATATGCTACGCACACAATTTGCTAAACCACTATCTGCTATTATTTTCCTGATCATTAATGGTTTTCTACTACTGATTGGCGACCGTTATTTGGCAAAACATGCTGGTCCTACGGCGGGGCGTAGCGAGCGTAAAACTGCTGAAGCAGTCGAACAAAATATTACTTTCGTCCGGGCGATGATTATCGGTGTCGCCCAAATAGGCGCTTTGTTCGCTGGCATTAGCCGCTCCGGTATCACCATGATCAGTGGACTCTATAGTGGCTTGAATCACGAAGATGCTGCCCGTTTTTCTTTCTTACTTGCTACACCGATTATTCTGGGCGCTGGGATTATTAAATTACCAGATTTCTTCGCCAACCAGCTAGATGCCGGCGCGCGCGGGCAAATCCTGGTAGGGGCAGTAGCCGCCGGGATTGCCGCTTACCTAGCCGTACGGTTTTTAGATAAATATTTTCAAAATAAAACTTTACGTCCCTTTGGATTTTACTGTATTGGTTTTGGCGTTCTAATGCTCTTAGTAGGATTAGTACGGGGCCACTTTTAGTAGATGCTGCTTGACTTGCTAATAGTTGTGTTCGCGGTCAGCGCGCTATACCGTGGCCGTGAACTGGGTTTTTTGCGCCAGTTTTGTTCGGCTGTCGGTTTTTTTGCTGGTTTATTCTTAGGAGCCTGGCTAGAACCGCATATCTTCAGCCATGTCCAAGGACAGTCAAGCCGGGCATTGGTGGCAGTCAGCACCACATTAGGCAGCGCACTATTGCTACTTATGGCAGGTGAATATATTGGATTAAAACTTAAGCACCGCCTGCTCCTCAAGCGTGCTAATCGTTTCGATGTCGAACTAGGCTCGGTTGTCAATGTTATTTCTCTGCTGCTTAGCGCTTGGCTATTGGCGGCGGTAATCGGTGCGTTGCCGCTTCCTAGCGTCCAAGCAGCCATCAACGATTCGCGTATTATAAGTACCCTGAACAAGTCTTTGCCAGAGGCACCGGGAGTTATTGCTAGCCTCGGCAGGCTCATTGACCCGAACGGTTTTCCGCAGGTATTTGTGGGCAACGAGCCAGCTCCGAAGGGGAATGTCGACCTGCCTTCACTAGGCGAGCTCCGGACAGCTGTTGAAAAAGACCGGGCATCAGTTGTCAAAATTGAGGGACAGGGTTGCGGCGGCATCGTAGACGGCTCTGGCTTTGTCGTTGGCCCCAACCTAATCGCAACGAATGCCCATGTTGTAGCGGGTATCCGCCAACCATATGTCCAGGATGGTAATGGCACCCATAGGTCTACGCCTATCTGGTTTGATCCTAATCTGGACTTTGCAGTATTGCAGACAGCAAATCTGGCTGGTGAGCCGCTACACATAACAAGCACGTCTGTGCCATCTGGTACAGCTGCAGTGGCTCTGGGTTATCCAGGTGGCGGGGCCTTTGCAGCCCGGGTCGCTGCCGTGTTAGAAGAAATTACTGCCAGCGGACGCAATATTTATGGCCGGGGTAATACCGTCCGCGATGTCTACGAAATTCAGGCTGACATTATACCGGGCAATTCCGGTGGGCCGTTAATCGCTAAGGATGGTAGTGTTATCGGTGTGATTTTCGCTCAATCAACCAGTTACCAGCATGTCGGTTATGCCTTAACGACACCCCAGGTTATTAACGATATTAAGCAGGCCGCTGCCGCTAACAAAACCGTAAGTACAGGCCGCTGCACCGAATAAAAAAGCAGGTACTAATGACCTGTTACAGAGTACTGAAGACAGGTCACCGATAACTGGTATGCCAGTTCATCATAAATATGATAAAATAGCTCTATTAGCAGTAGCTTGTTACAGCCTTCAAAAACTAACAAAAAATAATGTCAAACAAAAAAGATTTTATACGAAAAAGTGCCGAAGCTCCCGCCGAGTTTCTAGACCGTAGTGTTGTGACTACCCAGCGCTTAACTGCTTCGTTGCCAGCCAATAATCTTATTAAAAGAACTGGTGAGTACTGGCACATGCTTGGTCCGGGGCTTACGACAGGAGCTTCTGACGATGACCCTTCCGGCATTGCCACCTATTCACAGACAGGTGCCCAGTTTGGCTACCACTTTTTGTGGTTAGCCGCCTGGACCTTTCCATTGTCGGCAATCGTCCAAGAAATGTGCGCCCGGATTGGCCTGGTTACCGGCCGCGGCTTAGCCGGTAATATCCGGGTACACTTTAGCGCCCGAATCCTTTATGTCTGTGCTTTTTTGTTATTTGTCGCCAATGCTGTCAATATCGGTGCCGACCTAGGAGCCATGGCTAAAGGCGCCCAGCTACTCAACCCGAAACTCAGTTTTGGCTGGGTAGTGGTAGGGTTCACTCTGTTAAGCCTTTTTTTGCAAATATTTACACCCTACGTCCGGTATGCGCGGTACCTTAAATGGCTCGCACTAGTGCTGCTAGCTTATGTGTTTTCAGCTTTGCTTGCTCATCTAAACTGGGCTACAATTATCCCCCATGCTTTTATCCCATCATTAAGACTGCATAAGGACGAGCTTATTCTTATCTGTGCCGTCTTAGGTACTACGATCTCACCTTATTTATTCTTCTGGCAAACCTCCCAAGAAGTAGAAGAGCAAATCCTCCAAGGTAAGACTACCTTGCATGACCGCCGCACCGCTACCTCCACAAACGATATTAAAAGCATGCGGATCGACGTCTGGTCAGGCATGTTTTTGAGCGAAATCGTTATGTTTTTCATAATTGCAGCCTGTGGCGGCATTTTGTACACCCACGGTATTACTAATATCGAGTCGGCCGCCCAAGCTGCCGAAGCTTTACGGCCTTTTGCTGGCAACGCTACTTACTTTCTGTTTGCCATCGGTATTATTGGTACTGGTTTGCTAGCTATTCCAGTGTTGGCAGGCGCTAGTAGCTATACACTCAGTGAAAGCTTTCGCTGGCGCGAGGGCTTGTATAGGCCGCTCAAACAAGCCCACGCCTTTTACGGGGTAATTATTATTTCCATGCTGGTTGGGCTGGCTATGAATTTCCTAGGAATTGATCCGATAAAAGCCCTCATTTACTCAGCCTTTCTTAATGGTCTGATAGCCCCAATTATCTTGACTCTTATAGTTATTATCAGCAGCAATAAAAATGTTATGGGCCGCTGGACCAATAAACGCTCTACTACCTGGTTCGGGTGGGCTATTACTGCCGTTATGGCCATAGCTGGTATAGCAGGGCTTATCGCCCTCTTTCGGTAATAATAAAGGATCACACAATGAACAAGGAGCGCCTTCGTGAGCATGCACTCAGTCCTGCTTTCAGGCACTCAGGTGTAGGTGCCGCTTTTTGTTCCTTGTTTACTGTTGTAGTCTTTACTCGCTACGCAGGGCATCAATTGGATCGCGGCGGGCTGCCTTGAGGGCAGGTACTGAACCAAAAATGATACCTACAAGTAGGGAGACACTAGTTGCCAGCAGTACTGCCTGCCAGGTTATTACTGGCCGTAAGTCGGTCAGCAATCGCAACAACCCATCGGCGACCAGCGCGAGTAATATCCCCAAGACACCACCTCCCAGGCTCAAAACGCTCGACTCAATCATAAACTGGCTTAATATCTGGCGGTTAGTTGCACCGACAGCTTTACGTATACCTATTTCGCGCATTCTCTCAGCTACCGAGACTAGCATAACATTCATGATGCCGATGCCACCGACCAGCAGAGAAATGCCGGCTACTCCGGCAATCAAACGTGTAAGCAACCCCAAAACATAGTCACTCTCTCCTAAACTCTGGCTAGCGGTGGCCACACTAAAGTTACTTTGGCCGCCATGGGCCTTATCTAGCGTGTACTTAATGCTACTGGCAGCACTGCTGGTTTGCGCAGTGCTGCTGGATTTTGCTAATACTTCATATGTCGGCGAGGTGTCTTTTGTAAGACGCTGGCCTACATCGTAAGGGATGAATACAGCATCGTTGAAGTTTACCTGCTGGCTGAGCGGCGTGGCGCTGAACTGGTTAAACACCCCGCGGACGATAAACTGTTCACCATGGAAAGTAAAACTCCGGCCCAGTGGCACGTCTTCATTAAATAAAGCAACTGCAGCACGGGGTCCAAGCACGGCCGCGTTAGCGCCAGTGTCGTCATCGCTCAAAAACCCCCCATCGGCAACTGACTGGTTTAGCAAGCTAGACAAATCGCTAGTTGTGCCAATGACATAGCCGTTATTATAAGCTCCGCTATCACCACTAATCTTACCCGGTACAATTGATAATGGAGCGCTGGCCGATACGCTTTTTGCTTGTTTGATAAGAGTGACGTCTTTAGGGGTAAGCAAACTACTGATGCCCAGGCCTGCTAATAAATTAGCGCTGCTTTTGCCGGTACCACTGCCAGCCTGTAATTGGGCAGGGCGGATGGTAATGACATCTTTACCAAGGTGATGGATCTGGCCACTGACTTGCTGTTTAACCCCTTCGCCTATAGCAAGTACTGTAATAACCGACGCTACACCGATAATAATGCCAAGCATAGTCCAGAAGCTGCGGAACTTGGCACCGCGCAATGAATCAAGTCCGGCTTTTAGGTGGCCCCGGGTCAAAGTTTTCATGACGGTTTGCTCCGTTTAAGTGCCGGCTTGCGCCCCCGGGATTTTTTGGCGGTCACCTTCTTGCGCTTATTCCTGGCGGCTGGCTTACCGGGCAGGGCTTTCATGAGAGCCGACACCCCCGCCAGATCATCCTCTTCATTCGTTGCCGGCAGGGTATACAAAACTTTACGGGCCGTAGTAGCCACTTGTCCCAAAGCGGTTTTTTCGTCGTGGATAATGCCGCCGTCATGCATGTAGACAACGCGTGTTGCATAGCGGGTAAGCTCCGGGTTATGCGTTACCATCAGTATCGTATTACCCATTTTATGTATATCAGATAGTAACTCCATTACCAGACGGGAGCTGGCGCTATCCAGATTACCTGTTGGCTCATCAGCGATAATAATTTTTGGATTGTTTACTAAAGCCCGGGCAATGGCGGCACATTGCCCCTGGCCGCCACTCAGCTGGCTGGGCAAAAAATACTCACGCTTCTGAATACCAACTCGCTCCAGCATCTGGCTTGCCAGCTTGATACGCCGATTGAGCGCGACGCCCTTATAGGCGAGTGGGAGAGCCACATTTTCTAGTACCGATAGGCGAGGCAACATGTTGAACGACTGAAAAATAAAACCAATGGTATCGCGCCGGATTTTTGCAGCCTGGTTTGGCTTGAGCCGGGCCACTGCTTTGCTTTCCAGCTGATACTTGCCATGGCTTGGGCGGTCAAGCAAGCCAATAAGATTCATAAGGCTACTTTTACCGCAGCCACTGGGGCCCATAACCGCCACGAATTCACCTTTTTCAATTGATAAGCTAATTTCGTCGAGTGCTAATGTAGTAGCATCGCCGAAGCCGTACAGCTTGCTGACGTCTTGTAATTCTATGAGAGCCATTGCTGCCTTTAGTCTAACCCTTTTTTTGCGCCGCCTGCAAGGTGTTTTTGTAGTAATAAATGTCTCGCTTGATAATATTAACATCCAATATTTCAATTTTTGTGTAAATACCCGTGTTACAGGCTGTACTCCCTAAAATCAGGCAGGAAACTTACCGGAGGCTGATTTTTCCTAATAGCTGTTGCATTTCAGCTATATCATCCGGTGCTAATGGCATCTTTTCGCTTTTACTTATTGTTTCGTCAAAGACGGTTGAGGTACCGAAGTTTGCTAAGTGCGTCGGGCGGCATTGTATAGTCACCCCATAGGTGCCGGGGGCAGGCGCCGTAATGTGGGCTAGGATGTCAACGTCGCCGCGGTCGGTTTCATCTTCGTTGATTTTTGACTCGATGCGCGCGTTAAAGGCGCTACCGCGGTTTGCCAAACAGCCCAGGACGGTGAGTAAAACTTCAGTTGCCGGATGGTAGGGACCCAGCTGTTCCTCGAACGTCTCATGGACCTCTAAGCTTCGGATAAGCTGACCAGCAGAGTCGCTCCGGCTTGCTATCTCCAGATTGTGCTGGCAAATCATCCGTTTACAAAGCGCATTGATCTCCAAATTAAGTTTCCAAGCATTTTGCGAGTCTATGCCAGCTTCCTGCTTTACATAAGTAAGAAGGTCTATGGAACTATCAATATACGAATCATGTTCATTCTCTAGCTTGCCGCTCAAGATCTTAGTAACTTTCTCGTATATCTCGGAGGAATATTGCCCGGGCTGTATATTGGCTAGCAAGTGGGCATGCCCAGGATCAGCGAAGTCCATAGCTGCTTTAGCAATCGCTAATTGTTCATTTTGAAAGTAAGATTTCATCCATTTTTCTGAACCTTCTAGGGTCACTTCAGCAAATCTAGCTGGTGAGTAAGCCTGCTCAGCTTTTTCAAATTCGTAATAGGCATCCGATAGTGGTTGGAGTAACGCGTTTCTGACAGCTTCAATCCCTGACTTATCCTGGGGTTGGCCCATTAATGTATTGGTCACGCCAGCATCTGAAAAGCCGAGAACCGGCACTGCGACATTTTGTCTGGTAACCGCTAGCAGCTGGAGGTTGTCAGGTTGCAGCCGCCGCCTGAAGCGGCCGCTTGGCTGGCCGGCTAGCAGTAGCTCTACTTTCCGCCCGTCCTGGAGAGCCCAAACGCCAGGACGGAATTTTACCGTCCGCAGTTTTTGGTGCAGCGGTCCCTCTGGCGTAAGGATATAAAAAGGCCTGGTCGTTGGGCTGCCTGCAGCGTATTGCTTCTGGACAAGCCGCACCAGGGCAGGCGCCATTTGCTGTTCGATCGAAGCGGCTTGGTTAGTCGTTTCAGTTTGAGCAAGCTGGGCGAGGGCTTTACAGTCTATTGATGTTTCGCCGCGCAAGAATGCCCTGATAGCAGCGACAATGTTTTTACGGTTGTCACGTGGCGTGACAACGAAACTATCATCAGTTATTTCACGGCCTAACTGGACATAGCTGCAATGGCTGCCCGAGCGCGCGGCAAACGTTGCTATAGGCACTGCCAGGTCGTCGCGTATTTTCGCCAGCAGCTGGGGGTCTTCTGATTTACTAGGCCCGCTAGGCCGGGTTACGTAAAGGTCTACTGAGCCTTCATCAGTATAGGGAATCTGGGTGTTATTTATACCACCTATATCCACAGCATCCACTGAGGTAGATGTGTTCCCGGCAGTCTCATCATTAAAAATATAAAGTGTCTGCCTGTCGGCTTTTTTTAACTTTTCATGCGCTAGATTGCTGGCCTCGGCAGCAATAATATTACAGGCATCAAAGTCTCTGCTTAAGATGCCCTCTAGCCGGTTTCGTTGTGGTGTGTGAGGTTGTTGTTCCAAAGTAACTCCTAGAATGTACAACTATAATACCGAAACTACACTATGTCAACGTAGTGCTCTCGATGTAGCGTGTATAATAGATGCATCAGCTGGAGAGGTGCAGGAGTGGTTGACGCAAGTCAAGCCCGACAGTGGCTTGACAAGGTAGCCAACTGATATAATTTATCAGTTGGCGTTACTGGTACATACTAAGGAGAGGTGTCCGAGTGGTCGAAGGAGCACGCCTGGAAAGTGTGTATGGCCGCAAGGTCATCCAGGGTTCGAATCCCTGTCTCTCCGCCAAGAATAAAGTTCAGATCCGACCCGTCTACCTAATTATAATAAGCAGATTCTAGTGCGCGGACTGTTAACTCTCGAAGATGACACCAAGTTTAATATTCGTCTGGATGCTAAAAAGGTAACTGACACGCATATGGTTTACGAAACTTGGGGGCGACATGATTACAACCCAGAGGGTTTAGCTATTGAGGATGACGCTTGCGTAATTGATATAGGCGCTCATATTGGAGCTTTCACAGCGTTCGCCGCCAAACATGCACCACATGGCCAAATCTTTGCTTTTGAACCATTCCCAGAGAATTTCCAATTGCTTCAAGATAATGTAGCTCTTAACGACTTCCATAATGTACAAATGTTTAATCTTGGAGTGGGAGGCCGGAGTGAAGAGGTGCAGCTTTATCTTGATGAGGCAAATGATGCGGGGCATAGCATGTTCAGTGTTACTGACAATGCTATTACGATAAAACTAGTATCTCTCGATTCTATTTTCGATGATAATAATTTAGATCGCTGCAATTTTCTAAAAATTGACTGTGAGGGCGCGGAATACGAAATCCTGTTCAATACTTCGAAGGCGACATTGGCTAAAATTATTATGATGGCTATGGAATATCATGATAGAATGTATCGCGAAAAGAATGTTAATGATACGGTGAAATTATTATCTGCTAATGGTTTCACTGTTCAGCTACCGACTCCAGAAGCTACCCAAGGTCTACTGTATGCGAAGAAAAAGTGATAGTTCCAGACCCGTCTGTCCCGCCAAGAATAATGTTCAGATCCGACCCG
>JBBPZG010000054.1:0-2456 GCA_038199095.1 Saccharimonadales bacterium (SeqCode) | reverse complement strand
TCGTAGCTACGGCTACGACTGAAAGCCGATAAAACAGATGAGAAATCAAGGCAGCTGCTAAAGTTTCGCTACAACAGATATATGTGGATTAGCTCTTAGACAACACTAGTACTAAAGGCAAGTTAATAGTAAAAGAGGGCTCAAGAAAGCCCTCTTTTACATCACAACTACCTTTCTGCTGCGAATTTAATTAATTATTGTGCAAATCTACCGTGTAGTAACTGCTATTAAAGTTATGCGCCGAACCCGAGCTAGCGTTACCGCCGAAGGTGTTGCCGTTACTTGAAGCGCTACCGCTATGAGCCTGCTGTGAGCTGTTATTGTTGGCGCTTACATTGTTATTGTTCGTACTACTGTAGTTACTGTTGTTCGTAGAGTTTATATTATTGTTGGAGCGGGGTCCGGTAGTGTTGATGGAACCACCGCCATTGTTACCGCTGCCGCCCGAGCCGCCCATATTCGATGAGGCGTTCGAGACAGAAACATTGCTGCTACTGCTATTCTGGTTGCTGGCCGAACCGCTGCTGGCACTGCCGCCGAACGTATTACCATTGCTTGAAGCGTTGCCGCTGCTAGCTTGCTGGTTACTGGAATTGCTTACATTCACACTATTGTTATTGGTGCTGTTGTAGTTACTGCTAGAACTGCTGTTAATATGGTTGGATGAGCCAGGGCCGGTATTGCTAATATTGCCGTTACCGCCTCCGAAACCGCCGCCATTATTACCACCACTGCCGCTGCTGTGGTTGGCAATGTTTACGTTGGCCTGGCTGTTGTTGCTATTAGTAGCATTGCCCGAGCTGGCGCCACCGCCACCGCCTGAGCCACCACTACCGCCGTTGCCACCATTATTCCAATTATTCATCCAGTGAGAATAATTATTAGTCATGTAACCGAGCATATGGGCGTACCAATTGCCATAATTCTGGCCATTATTCTGCCACATCATAGGATCCCAGTTAGACCAGCTACTCTGCCAGTTACTGCCGCTCGGTGACCAATTGTTGCCACCACTATTGTTATTGCTATTACCCCAGTTATTGGCGTTATAGTTACCCAGCTGGTGCATCATGCCGCTCCACCAGTTATTGAAGCTTTGGCCGCTATTCTGCCAGCTACTTGGATCCCAATTACTCCAATTACCGTAACTGGAATTATTGCCACCATAACCGCCACCATTGGTATTGCCGCTATTAGTGGCCGAACCACTTGTAGCGTTTTGGTTGCTTTGGTTGCTAACATGGATATTGTTGTTGTTTGAGGTAGAGCTGTTGGTGTTGTAGCTTGTATTAACTGAATTGTACGAGCCCGGACCGGTAGTGTTAATACTGCTGGCCGAAGCTAAACTAGTGATTGCCAAACAGCCAGAGACTGCAAAAGCGCTGCTAATAGCCGCAACTCGTGTTGATTTATACTTCATCTTAACCCTCCTAATTACCTGCATATGTAATAAGCTACGCAGAGATTACTACTGTATATGCTTATGTCAAATGGCACTACGAATTATCCGATTGACAGGTAGGTGTAAAATGATCAAGCTTATGTTAAAACATTAGCTTGAATACCGAAAATATTTACGAGAATTGACAAACATGGTATAGTATATAGCTTATGCCAAGAAATATACCTGAATCAGCGCTCACTTCACCATTAGGCCTTAGCTCTCTGGACCAGACACAAGCTGCCCTTGAAATTACAACGCTGATGGCTGGTTACTTCCGAGAGCAATTGTATCGTGATGACAAAACCGGCCTCTTTAATCTGCGTGGAGTAGAGGCTCATTATGATGCGTTATTAGCAGCAGACATTCCAGTCGCAGCTCACTTTTTCGACGTAGAAAATTTTAAAAGAATAAATGATAAATACGGACATGCTATAGGCGACGTAGTACTTAAAATGACAGCGGACTGCATGCAAGCCGAAGTCCGTAAAACCGATAGCATTCCAGTGCGTTTGGGCGGCGACGAATTTGGAATACTCCAAGATTTGCGTCCTAATAGAGATGCATCACTAAACTACGACCAACGGGCCCAAATCTTCGGTAGTCGGGTTTTGAAGCGATTTTCCAGCTGTGAAGGTGTTCAGACATATAACGGTCTCTTTCCTGAGCATCCGCTGGGCCTCCGTTCTGGATATGCAGTTAACCGTGATAGTGCCGGAAATATACTTGGCTTAATAGAGTTACTAGACAGGGCTGATCCAAAAGGTAATCCTGGCTCAAAGTTGTATAGCCTGCAGCAAATTTTTTCTGAACAAAGTGCTGCAAAGCAATTTGCAGCCGCCATTCAGCACATGAAGCCTGACTGCTAACCTTTTGCATCTACCAACTTTTTAGTATACCTGACTCTCAAAACCTCCCACCGTCATTCCCAACTAGATTGGGGATCCAGACAAACAAAGAGTGCCAAAGGCACACAGTATACTGGATCCCCGCGTTCGCGGGGACGACGAGGGGG
>JBBPZG010000053.1:0-10126 GCA_038199095.1 Saccharimonadales bacterium (SeqCode) | reverse complement strand
GTTCGGACCGGTAGTTCGCGGTTGGAACTTTATACTCTCGTCGCAATGGTAATTTACGCACTTATAGCCTGGGGCATCGTACGGCTCATCACTATCAACCGCCCCACCCGCGAAGCCTAGCCTCACAAGTGTCATTCCCAAAACCTCCTACTAGGATGTTTTGTAGGCTCGAGCGAAGCATCATGCAGTGAAACCAATAAGGATTGTTAATCTACTAGTGGAGCAGCCGAGGAATCTCGTTACCTCCTGAAGCGTATGGTCACTTTAGGGTAGTCAAGGCTTTACTGCTTTATACGAGATCTTCGGGCCCAGTCTACGTTATGAGTTGTGAAGTTAGGGATTTTGCGTTATAATCACCTCTGTTCTAGACCAAAATTCAAACGTCAAAGACGTTTGAATTTTGAGAGGAGCGCCGTAGCCGTAGCCATAGGCCGATGCTTTTGCCGTCCAGGCAAAACGAGGTAGTGGCATACGGTGCGACGACGAGGCGGGTGTAGCTCAGCTGGTTAGAGCGTCGGGTTGTGGTTCCGAAGGCCGTGGGTTCAAGTCCCATCACTCGCCCCAAAAACTTCCAGTGGAAGTTTTTGTAGACATGAGCGAAGCGTCCTTAGTAACTGGACTTCAAGGTATAACGAAATAAGCTCACTACGGCTTGACTTGGATGACGACTTTGCCGCGGGGGTGGCCTGTGGCAAGGTATTCAAGCGCCTCGGCGGCTTGGTCCAGCGGAAAGACTTTGTCAACGTTGACTTTGAGCGTGCCGGCGTCAACCAGCTTAGCGATACTGGCCAATCGTTCGGTGGTGACTTTGGTAAATTGAAAGGTGTAGTGTATGCCGTGCTGTTGGAGGAGTTCGTCGTTGGGCTGCTCTACCATCGATACTAGCGTACCGCCTGGCTTGAGAAGCTGGTATGATTTGGCGTTTGTCTCACCGCCTACGGTGTCATAGACAGCGTCATAAGCGTGTACGATTTCGGTAAAATCCTGGTTTTGGTAGTCAATGACTTCATCGGCACCGAGGCTTTGTACGTATTCCGTATCGGCGGCCGTGGCTGTCGTAGCAATGTAAGCCCCTAGCTGTTTGGCCAGCTGGATGGCCATGGTACCGATACCGCCGGCGCCCCCATGAATTAAAATCTTTTGGCCGGTCTGCAGGTCCATGTGGTCGGTGAGTGCTTGGTAGGCACTGACCGCCGTTAAGGGTACGGCGGCGGCGTTTACAAAATCGAGGCTGACAGGCTTAGCGGCTAAGGACTCGGCTTTGACTGGCGCATATTCGGCAAACGAGCCGTGTCCGCTGAGCGCATTGGCCTGGCCGTAGACAGCCTCCCCTACTTCGAAGCCTGTTACTCCGCTGCCAACTTCGCTAACCGTGCCGGCCACGTCACCGCCCAGCGTCGCCGGAAAATCCAGGTCTTTCATGTGCCGCATTACACCATCACGTACCTTGACGTCGAACGGGTTTACAGCGGCAGCACATACTTCCACCAGAACCTGCCCTTCAGTTAATGCTGGTTTATCTATTTCAGTAACACTCATAACCTCTGGGCCACCGTAGCTAGTAATTTGGGCTGCTTTCATGATCTTTCTCCCGGTTATCGTAAGTAGACTCAGTATAACCGCTAGCTAATTGCTATACTGTAAGAATACAAACGGAGTTCCTATGAAACGACTGACAAAATTTTTGCGCCACTATAAGTGGTTCAGTTTAGCGGTTATAGCTGTTATTACAGGCTTGGTGCTTGAAATAACGAAACAGCATACAGCCGCGCACTGGTTGCTCGGCACGGTAGCTATCGTTGAAGCCTTGCCGCTGCTGTGGGATATGGTGCAGGAGGTACGCGCCGGTGCTTACGGTATCGATATTTTGGCCGTGACGGCAATTGTGGTGTCGGTATTGCTCGGTCAGTATTGGGCCGCCATTGTAGTCGTCCTGATGCTGACTGGGGGGGAATCGCTGGAAGATTATGCCGAGCGCCGCGCCCAGAGCGAGCTGAACAGTCTGCTGGCCCATGCGCCACAGCAGGCTAACGTACTCCGTAAAGGTAAAGTCCAGCGGGTACCGGTTAGTGAGTTGCGGACGGGGGACAAGGTGGTTATTAAGCCGGGCGAGCTCGTTCCTGTCGATGCAGTGATCATTGGGGGTGCCGCCAGCTTTGATGAATCATCCCTAACGGGCGAGAGCCTGCCGCAACCCAGGCAGCTAAATGACCAGTTAATGAGCGGTGCGGTTAATCTGGACGGCGAAGTTACTGCCCGGGCCACCGCTAGTGCCGAAGACAGCCAGTACCAGCAGATCATTAAGCTGGTTCGTGGTGCAGCCGGCAGCCAGGCACCCTTTGTCCGCCTGGCCGAACGCTACAGCCTGCCTTTCACTCTTACAGCTTTTGCCATTGCCAGCGCCGTTTGGATCGTCAGCGGCCACGCCATCCGGTTCCTAGAAGTTATTATCGTAGCTACACCGTGCCCTTTACTGTTGGCCGCTCCTATCGCGCTAATTAGCGGCATGGCCCGAGCCAGCCGTTACGGCATCATCGTCAAGACGGGCTCAGCTCTGGAACGCCTGGCCGAAGCCCGCACCTTTGCGTTTGACAAAACGGGCACCCTGACGCGCGGCGAACTTGTGGTCGATAAAGTTACTGCCTATAACACGTTCACTAAAGAGGCCATCTTGAAGCTGGCGGGCAGCCTGGAGCAAAGCTCTAACCACGTGGTGGCCGCCGCCATTGTCAGCGGCGCACGCGCCCAACAAATCAAGTTAGCCAAGGCCAAACATGTCCGTGAAGTTTCGGGCAGGGGCGTCCAGGCTTCCTTGCAAGGCCAAAGTGTCATCGTGGGCCGCCATAGCCTACTCGAAGAGAACGGCGTGACTATGCCAGTGGGATTTAAGCGCAGCGGCGTTAACCAGACAGCAGTTTACGTGGCTGTGGATGACAAGCTGGCAGGCGTGATTACCTTTAAGGACGAAGTGCGACCGGAAGCTGCTGCTATGCTGCACCGCCTCAAAGCACTTGGAGTCAAAGAAACCCTCATGGTAACCGGTGATAATGCAGTGACAGCCCAAGTTGTTGCCAAACAGCTAGGCATTAGTAATGTCCACGCCGAAGCTTTGCCGGCCGACAAGCTGCATGTTATATCAGACGCTAAGCATCGTCCGCTGGTATTTGTGGGTGACGGCGTCAACGATGCGCCGGTACTATCGGGAGCGGATGTAGGCATCGCCTTGGGTGCCCGTGGCTCGACGGCGGCTAGCGAATCGGCTGACTTAGTAGTCATGACCGACGATGTCAGCCGCGTGGCGACTGCCTACGAAATTGCCCGGCGCACCTTTGCCATCGCCCGCCAGAGTATCTTCGCCGGTATTGGCCTTAGCATACTTTTGATGCTTGTATTTGCAACTGGTAAATTTCCCCCGCTAGCTGGCGCTATCCTGCAAGAAGTAGTCGATGTAATAGTCATCTTTAACGCTCTGCGCGCCCACCTCATCGCTGTCGACGCATAGCGTAAATCTAGGCTAAAGCATAGAGGATGCTGCCGACAAAGAGCGGTACAAACAAATTGTCAAAACCACGCACCGCTAGATTTTCCAGTAAGGTCGCACCCAGAGAAATAGGAATAAGTAGTATGCCAATGTGTGCATAGGGCGCGGCCAAAGTCTAACCCGCCAAAATCAAGCAGGATGTAACAAAAAACGTCAGCGTGCCAATTACACTCTTTGGCGATCCAAAGACCATGTAGCGCTGCCCGTTACCAAAGCGCGTACCTACCACGGCCGCCAAACCGTCAGCTAGACTCATCTCCAGTAAGGCCGCCGTATAAATATGCGGGTGGTGCACTACAAATGCCAGCAAGCCTACAGTTATGGCGAACCAGAACTCACCCCACGTCGGCCGCTGCACACTATGAATCGCCCGGAATATATGAAAATACTTGGATGCCGCAGCTGCCAATATAAATGCCACACTCAATAACTTAATCTGGTTCGGTGACAAAAAGTACGGCC
Organism: Saccharimonadales bacterium (SeqCode); assembly: GCA_038199095.1. Taxonomy (GTDB): domain Bacteria; phylum Patescibacteriota; class Saccharimonadia; order Saccharimonadales; family UBA4665; genus JBBPZG01. The sequence goes on along the minus strand of JBBPZG010000053.1, from coordinate 6,123 downwards.
AAAAAGCCACAAAGCTCCCCACCGTAATATGCACAAACTTGCGGGTAAACTCCCCCCGTAAATGCTGCTTACGCCACCAGAACTCACTCACCAGCAGTAAAGCGAGCACAACCAACACGGTAACAATTAAAGCCATTGCTCCCCATTGTACGCCACTCGCTAGCTCATTTAGATTTTGGCTTCTACATAAAGGAGACAGCAAGAATGTTTTTAAGCTGCATTATTTGTATAATAAGCATTATGGTATCCGGCACTCAAGACCAACCGTCGTCCCCGACCTGATCGGGGATCCAGTCAAAAAAGAATTCTTTATCTGTCTGGATTCCCAGCCAAGCTGAGAATGACGGGGCCTGAGAGTCAGGTAACGGTGCCATGTGTAGGGTCTAGATTGCCGCTTCAGTAATTAACCGCTAGACTGGGTCAGTGATCGTGAACCCAATTCATACCCCCTCCCTACTACAACCCAACCTGGCGGCACCAAACAGCAGTTTTACTCGTCACCATACCTATGAGGAGAGTTTACCCCGGGCTTGTTCCGGGGCCTCCTCCCAAGAACTACTGCCTGGCGCTCACCAGCTTGACTTTCACTATGGAGAGGGGATATGAATTGGGTTCAATGACAGTAGTAGCGAGTTTTCTGGATTTATTCCCCCAACCTGGCTCAACGCAGGACAAATTGCTGGTGCGTTTACTGCTTGGCGGCATCGTCGCTGTGGTGGTTGCCATATTGATCAATAAGGGCCTGGGCAAAGTGCTGGCAAAAGCTGCCGAAACAGTCAGTCATCGGACAAAAAACGCGTCTAAAGGTGACCAGCTCATCCAGACTAAGCGAACCGAGACAGTCTTAAGTGTCGGGGCGGCTGTCGTCCGAACCTTAATAATCGGAATCTGTTTGTACGTATCGTGGCGGCTTGTGAATCCTACCCGCGCGCCAGTTGCTTTAATCGGCGCCAGTACGTTCTTTATCGTACTGGGTGCGGCTACAATCGGGCCACTACTGCGTGATATTACCAGCGGCATCCTGATGATTGCCGAACGCTGGTACAACATTGGCGACCACATTACCGTTGATCCGTTCTGGGAACTCAGCGGCGTGGTTGAACAGATGAACCTGCGCTCCACCAAGCTGCGTACGCTCAGCGGCGAAACCGTATGGGTACACAACCAGCACATCCAGGCAGTCCGCGTAACGCCACGAGGGGTACGCACCATATCGATCGACACTTTTGTTAGTGACCACGCCCGTGGCCGCAAACGGATCGAAAGAATACTTTCGACCCTGCCTACAGGTCCCACCATGATCGCCAGCGCGCTGGTTATCAACGAAGAGGAGGAATTGGGCGACGGTATTTGGCGTTTAACGGCCATTGGTCAAACGGCACCGGGCCGGGAGTGGCTGATCGAAGACTTCGCCGTGAAGGCTATCAAAGAAGCCGACGAGAAGCGCAAGGAACCGTTAATCGTCCACGGCCCGATCGTCCGCTATACCGACCCTCTAGCCGAAAAACGCTTCGCCCACTCTATGCGGGAATTTTCCTAAATAAGCACTGTCTCAAATTCTATGGGCGGGGGTTACCGCCAGTCACGCCAAATGTTTCACCGGTAATATAGCTCGACTCCTGGCTAGCCAGCAGTACATAGGTAGGTGCGATTTCTGCCGGTTGACCAGGGCGGCCAAAGGGTGATTGCTCTCCAAACTCCGGTATCTTGTCGAGCGGCTGGCCATAACTTGGTTGCAATGGCGTCCAGAACGGGCCGGGTGCAACCGAATTCACTCTAATACCCTTCCCGGCCACTTGGGCAGCGAAAGCTTTGGTATAGTTAGCAATCGCGGCTTTGGTGGCAGCATAATCGAGCAGGAATGGTGAGGGGTCGTAGGCCTGAATTGACGTAGTGGTGATGACCGAGGCACCCGCTGGCAGGTGCGGTAACGCGAACTTGGTCAGCCAAAAGAGTCCATGAACATTGGTACGGAAGGTCTTATCGAACTGCTCGGTTGTAAGGTCGGCAATGTCTTCCACAGCGACTTGCTTACCGGCAACGATAGTTAGCAAATCAAGGCCGCCCAGTTCTTGCACACCAGTTTCTATTAATTTCTTACAGGTAGCTTCTTCGCTCAAATCACCCTCAAACGCTACAACTTTGCTGCCCTCACCTGTCAACAAATCAATGACTTCCTGGGCATCGGCTTTTTCTTCGGCCAGGTAAGCCAGCATAATGTCGGCGCCTTCGCGCGCAAAAGCAATTGCAGCGGCCCGGCCAATACCGGAATCCCCCCCGGTAATAATCGCCTTGCGACCTTTGAGCCGGCCAAAGCCTTTGTAACTGGTTTCGCCGTGGTCGGGCTTTGGTTTCATCTCCTTAGCCAGGCCGGGTTCACTCTGCGACTGCTCAGCAAATTTAGGTTTAGGATACATGTTGCGCGGGTTGCGCATCGTATATTGGTCTTTTGGTTGGGCGTCGGCTGTCATCGAAAATCCTTTCGTTTAACGCTTCTCATATCTGCGTGCTATTTATTACACACGAGGCACCGCGACCTTGCTGTTAGAAAGGTAACAGATATGTATCTCATAGCTAATTACCATAAGACAGACCACCAATTATGCAGAGAGAAATAATTATGGACGAATGTAGTCAAAACTCAGTAGCTTTGGGGTACGGCCTTATGCGCAACCGCTGTGCCGCATGACTTTGCTACTTTTAATAACCATAGTTGCTCTGGTAATGTTTTTTGTAGCTTTTGTATCACCTAAAAGCGGTTCCAAAGCCCAGCGCCGGGCCGACCAAGTGATTGATATAATCAAACGCAAGCTTCAAAACAAGCCGAAGATAGTGCAGAAATTATTCGGCACCCCGCCCAGAATCTCTCATAAAGCCATCCATAAAAGTGCCGAAACCGGTAAGAAAACCTGTAAGAAACTACCGCTCTAGCCCATCTTATCTAAGAGCTAATCCACATCTATCTGTCAGCTAAAAACTTCAGGTCTGCCACTTCTCATCTGTTTTTCGTTTTCAGTTCGTAGCTACAGCTACGACTGAAAGCCGATAAAACAGATGAGAAATCAAGGCAGCTGCTAAAGTTTCGCTACTACAGATAGATGTGGATTAGCCCTAAGCTGGTTAGCTAGCGCTTCTGTAGGCTCTGCAGTTACAGCCAAAGTTTGAGCTAAAGTTACGATAAATTAATGCAGGGACCTGCTCAAGAGCAATAACAGATAGATTACTCCTAGCACTATTCTGCGACATGCTTTATTACTTCAAACACCCGCATAATACTTTCACTAACGGGATCTGCAATACCGATGAGGTTATCGGCTTGGGGTATTGCAGTAAAACCGCCGCCCAGCTTTTCTTGGGGTTGCTGATCGCGGTCAATGTGAACGGTACAGGCACCAGGCTCATTCGGTAAGATGCGGTAGCTGGCTTCGCCATTTTCGTGAACAGTAAGTATATGACTGTGCACACTATGCGCTAATGCCGCTGGCGTGAGGTCATACTCACCTGGCTCAAGCCGGGTCACATCAGAGGCGTGCGAAGAGATCAGTCCCAGAATTACTGCTTCGGGATCCGCCTTTTCTGTCACATCTACTGATTTCCCTGCGGGAAAGCTTAATCTTTCTATCGGCATATTTATTAAGTATCTTGGCTAATCATCATAATCACAAGCACAAACAGTAAGAGAGTTGTGAAGTACGTTTCACTAATTTTTCAAATCAAAGTTTTGATAGCCATATTTAAATAATTAAAAAGAACTTCGCAAATAAGCTCTTTTTAAGTGGTCGGGGAGACAGGATTCGAACCTGCGACCCCGCGGTCCCAAACCGCGTGCGCTACCAGACTGCGCCACTCCCCGAAAAGCCAAAGTCTTGGCTTTTTGTAGTCACGAGCAAAGCGTCATTAGTGAAACTAAGCAGTACCCGTGAACCTAAAGGTACTAAAGCCAATGCCTAAGCTTTTTGTAGACGCTGAATCCTGAATCAAGTCCAGGACAAGCTCCGTGTTGTTAGTGAAACTAAGTAAAGCTCTAACAGAGGTTGATTATAACGAAAAAACTGAAAAATTACCAGATAAGCTCTGCCCCCTCGTCATCCTGAATTTATTTCAGGACCCCGTACATGAAAGCAACGACTGTGCAGATTCGCAATAGGGCCCTGAAGCGAGTTCAGGATGACGTGAGAATTTACAGCACTCTTTGGATTTGCTCAATTGAGTCCGCAAATCCGGCCTGGTTTGATTCTATTAATACGGCGTTGAACTGTTTGGGGCCAGTGGTTTCCAGAATGTTACGGGTTTTGGTGCCGTCACGCCAGCGCGAAATGATGCTGTCATACGTGACCCCCAGGCTGGAATCAAGCGCGCCGCACATGCCAACGTCAGTGATGTGAGCGGTGCCGCCGGGTAATACACGAGCGTCGGCGGTGGGAATGTGCCAATGATCGCCCACGACCGCAGTTACCCGGCCATCCAGATAGTGTCCAATCACCACTTTTTCGCTCGAATAATCACCATGCAGGTTCACGATTGTAGCAACTTTGGGGATGTCTTGCTCCTGCGCTAAAATCGTGTCAATAATAAGCAACGGATTATCGACCGGCTTAGCCGCGTCTTTGCCGACGATGCCACCGAGTAAGCTCACAACAAGTACCGGGCCATGAGAAGTCTGCGCATACTTATAGCCGAGCCCAGGCGTACCGGCCTGATAATTAGCCGGCCGGATGATCGGCTGCAACGGGTCATTCATCGCCGGAATAATACCTTCGTGGTGGAGACTCCAGTTACCACCCGTACAAAAATCAACGCCCGCCTGACGCAACCGCTGAAAATCATCTTGCGAAATACCGCGTCCTTCAGTAACATTTTCCCCCTGGGCAATCACCAGATCAAGCTGTTTTTCCTGGCGCAACTTAGGCACTATGGTCTCTACAGTATGCAAACCCATTTCGCCCATAATGTCGCCAATATATAAAATATTCATTTTGAAGCCAGCAGCTCTAACAATTTAGGCTTTATTTGTTCATACAGCCAGACATGCCCTGCTGTGTTGGGATGCAGACCATCTATGTAGTAGCCCTCAATTTTTGACTCTTTGCTTATCACCTCATATACATCGAGAAATTGCGCCCCGTACTCCTTTGATAGCTCTTTAATAGTACGATTGAATAGGGAAATTCGGGCATTACCGTACCAGATATTACCGTAGATTGGATTCGTATACTTCTCGATAACTGGCAACGAAGCAAGACACATCACCTTATTCGTGCACTTCGTGGCAAATTTGAGCAACTCACGGTAATTCGCTTCAAACTGCTCAGGCGTATAGCAATAGTCATCAGAGTTTCCCTCGGCGGCACTGTCATTGGTACCTATACCAAAAACAATAACTGCTTCTTTACCAGGTCTTTCGACTTTACGAGCTCTTGCCTCAACTTCAATTCGACTCAGCAAGCCTGCGGCGGTGTCGCCACTGATTCCCAAGTTGTAAAACCAATGCGCTTCGTCAATGGGACGATTATCGACAGCATTATTAGCCATGAAGTAACGCTGCATACGGCTTGCCCAACCGCCCTCTGCGTCATAGAAACCGTCAGTGATCGAATCACCAAATGCTAGTATTTGAGCCATAAGCCTTTGCTCCTCAGCTTTACTTGGCGAATTCGATGGCGCGGGTTTCGCGGATGACGTTGATCTTGATGGTGCCGGGATACTGCATGGTCGATTCGATCTTGGTGGCGATGTCGCGGGCCAGTTTGATGGCGCTCAGGTCATCGATAGCTTGGGGCTTGACAAACACCCGGACTTCGCGCCCGGCACTGATGGCGTAGGATTTGTCGATGCCCGGGAAGCCATTGGCGACGTTTTCCAGCTCGCGCATGCGCTCGCCGAAGTTTTCGGCGCTAATGTTACGGGCACCGGGGCGGGCGGCGCTGATGGCGTCGACGGTGCGTACAATCAAAGCTTCTACCGAAGTGGCTTCGACGTCATCGTGGTGCTGTTCGGCGGCTAAAGCAACTGCTTCTGGTGCGCCATACTTGCGCAAGACTTCGCCAGAGATATGGTGATGCTTGCCTTCGACCTTATGCGTCAAGGCTTTGCCGATGTCGTGTACCAGTGCAGCATACTTAG
>JBBPZG010000052.1:0-3835 GCA_038199095.1 Saccharimonadales bacterium (SeqCode) | reverse complement strand
GGTCGTTATACGGCACCAGCAAAGCCCGCGGAATAATTTTATGCCCACGCTCCGCAAAAAAATCTAAATACGCTTTCCGAATCTCTTGTGCTGTCATCTGTTAAATTGTAGCAAATTAATGCTCTCAATCCTAAGTGAAGCTCTCTTTTTGAAGAACACGGCATATGCTACAGTCAGGACATGTGGCATCACCTGAAACTGCTGACCCATCACTTTGATTGGCGAGTAGCAGCTCTGCTATTTATTGCCTACGCTGTGATCGATGCAGTATTCGTTTTGTACACGCTGGCAGTTACTAAACACGAAGCTGGCAAGGCTGCCAATTTCGCTTTTTTATATTATTTCGTGATTGCCGTTGGCGTGGTGCAGTATGTCCATAATTTCCTGTACATTGTAGCCGTTGCCTCAGGCTCTTGGGTGGGCACGTATATGATTACGAAGCGGCAAACAACTCGTATAAAGAAATAAAGTTACTATGCGTATAGGCTAAAAGCTTCTTTAAAACTTTCTTCTGACCGTACAAACTTAGCACCAGATCGGTATACTTTACCCTCGTCTAATTGCATATAAATAACAGCTCTTTTACCCAGTTCATGCGTGCGTTCATAATCTGTCAAATCTGGTACAGTTTCCTGAACTATGTAACGCAGCTGACCTTCATCATGAATATAAAGTTGATCATGCAAAACTTCTTCACAAGGCATAATTCGATAATATATTATCTATACTTATTTTCGTCAAGTAACTACCCCGCCGCCGAGGACGTGATCGCCGTGGTAGAGGACGGCGGATTGGCCGGCGGCTAGGCCGCGTTGTTCGTCTTTTAGGATTAGTTTGTTGGCTTTTATTTCGCAGTCTATTAGTGGGCCTCGATAGCGTAACCGCACTTGCAAGGTCGTACCCTGCAATGAACTTTGCAGGGTACGACCTTGCAAATCAAACGAGTCTTTTATCCAGTGGAGGTTTTGGAGAGTGATTTCTTTGTGCCAGAGATTGGGTTCGTTGAGGTCGGTGGTGACATAGAGGGTGTTGGCGGCCATGTCTTTGCGCGCGACGTAGTATGGCAGGCCGCCGCCGACGTCCAGGCCGTGGCGCTGACCGATAGTGTAGAAGATGGTGCCGTCGTGCTGGCCGATCTCTTTGCCGTTTTGGTCGATGATTGGGCCCAGGGGCTGCGGGCCAAGCTCGTGCAGTAAGAACTCTTTAATGCCGACTTTGCCGACAAAGCAGATGCCCTGGCTGTCTTTCTTTTCTGCGGTAGCCAAACCAAGTTTTTTTGCCAGCTCCCTCACTTGCGGTTTTTCGAGTTCGCCAATAGGCATTAAGCTTTTTGATAAAGCATCCTCGGTGACGCGGTACAGAAAATATGACTGGTCTTTATTCTTGTCGAGCCCCGTAAAGAGCCTTGCAGTTTCGTCATTCCGGACTTGATCCGGAACCCCGTTATTTTTTCCATGGGGTCCTGAAACTAGTTCAGGATGACGTGAATGTAGCTCTCTCGTGCTTCGTGACTCGTGACTCTTGGGTCTTTTGATGCGGGCGTAGTGGCCGGTGGCGATCAGGTCGGCTCCGTCTTCCAGGGCTGTCTCTAGGAATAATTTGAACTTCACCTCTTGGTTACACATGATGTCCGGATTGGGAGTGTGGCCAGCCTGGTATTCGGCTACCATGTAGTCGACGACTTTGTGGCGGTACTCTGCCTCGAAATCATACGTTTTGAAATCAATGCCGAGCTGTACCGCCACGCGCTTGGCATCCTGGTAATCCTCTTTCCACGGGCAGGTAAAGCCCGGTAGGTCCTGGCTCCAGTTCTTCATATAGACGCCCGTGACGTTATAGCCCTGCTCTTTTAGCAAGGCAGCAGTAACTGACGAGTCCACGCCGCCGGACATGCCAACATATACTTTCTTTGCCATAGACATCCTATTTTAACAAAATCCCACAAGCACGCTTACTGTGTCATCCCGGCGAAAGCCGGGATGACGCAAGGAGGGCGGGATGACGCCCAGGAAGGTGGGATGAGTTTTGGTACAAGCTAGTGAATGAGGGGTTAGCCCTGTTCGCGGTCGCGCGATTTTTCGATCTGTTTGCGCAAAGAGAATAGTTCGTGGCGCCGGCCGATCCAGAAAGCCGCAAAAATCAATGGCACCATAGCCAGCGCCGGCCACCATATTACTTGGGTTCTGACAATTGCCGAACCGCCGCTGCCTTTACTATTGTTTTGGGTGGCACCAGTAGCCTGGCCTACCAACTGCAGAAACGCCGTGCCTCCATTCTTATCAGTAGCTTTTACAATTACTTTATATACACCCGCCGATTTATAGGTATGCCTAATGTTAATTGTCCCGGGAGCCGCCTGACTCAGCAGGTCGGTTGCGGTGCCATCACCCCAGTCAATGCTAATGGCATAGGGGCCGGTGCCACCACTTAATACGATAGGCCAGTCAAGTTCCTGCCCTGGCGGCGCACCACGTTCGGCATAGATACTCGTGAGCGAAACGTGCGTGCCAAATTCGGCGAACTGTGCGTCATTGAATGTCACGCTGATCACATTCGAGTCGGGCCCCGCCTGGTCAAGCGCATCATACACGCGAGCCACTAGATCGTTCCGGCCGCTAAACAGGTCAACCTGGACAGAATAACTGCCGTTCGCGCAGAACACCGAGCCTACAAAGATATTATTAGCAAAAATCTTGACCAGTACTCCAGTCGGACATAGGCCGCTGACAGTAATCGGCGTGGTAGTAAAGACCGCACCATTACCGGGTGTAGTAATGGTGGCACCTCGCGTGGGCGGGGCCGAAGAAATTGTACCCTGCAGACCCACTGACCCCGAAGACTGCTGGTCCGGGAACTGCTTCGGGGCCGCTGCTACAGGGCTAGTGTTCGTCAGCACCACACCTGCCAGAAGACTGGCTGCAACTAATATGCGCCACAAAACCGGGGCTCGTTTCATGTATATAAGCATAACCTTATTGCCACAAACTGCAAAGCTGCCGGCATCCTCCTCTCCTGGCTAATAGTACAGAGTATTAAGCTTTTGCTTGCTGGCAGTAGCAGTGCATCTTATTATAGTAGTAACCTTACTGGGAAGAAGACACTTATGTTTGACGAATACACAGCAATTAGCAAACCAGAAATGATTCAGGACACCATTAAGGAGGCCTTATCAGTCTATGGCAGCTGTATCCGCCGGGAAAAAGTCGGAGCTTTCACAGCTAAAGTTATAGGCGCCCAGTTGCTTGGCGGCACAACCGAGGTCGGGGCGCTCTATAGCCCCAGACCGCGGTTGGCAAGGCTAGTAACCGATAGCTTTGTTACTGCCTATCTTGGCGATACCCTCACAAACCGGCAGCTCTGGATACCAAAGTATGGCTACTCTTCACCGCGCCCGATTGTAGCTACTGATGAGGCCACCATTCAAACTGGCTGGGACAGCGCCCAGAAAGCACTGCACGATATTGAAGACTTTGATTATGCTACCCAGATCGAGCCGCTCTACCAAGAAACAGATTCCATGCTGGCGCTCGCCAATGAAAGCATGAAAGACCGGATCATCGCAAAAATTATGGCTGGGCCACTTAGATTCTTCTAGCTTACATTACACATCCATACATAGCTGCAAAACCCCTGTTCTGCTCTCTCCTCTACACCTCCGTCATCCCAGCGAAAGCCGGAACCCAATCAATTACTAATCCCGTTCTACGGGATGCTGTGTTTCCGCATTAAAGGAAAACTGATTAAAACACAGGCTATGGCTAAGCCGCGTGAGTAATAAGCAATATGAGAGTGGGTAGCCGCTTGGGGAACCGGATAGCCATAGCCTGTTTTTTAG
>JBBPZG010000051.1:0-10306 GCA_038199095.1 Saccharimonadales bacterium (SeqCode) | reverse complement strand
TTAGTTTAGCTGCAGCCGGCGGTGCTTCAAATACGGGCACAATCGTTAAAACTACTACCAACTCCAGTTATGCATTCCAAGTCCAAAATACAGCGGCCCGGGCCTTACTCAATGCCGATACTGCACTTAACCTGGTTACGGTCGGCAATAATGTTGATAATGCAATATTGATCGTCAATAGTGGATCCAGCGGCAGCGGCTTAATTGTGCAATCTAACTCTGCCACAGAACGGACAGGTATAGATATTGGCCGAGCCAGCACTGACCTTAACATCGCTATTGCCGGAGCGGGTGGACAATATACCACCGATGCACTACAGGGTGACTCGATCATGCGTACTGCAAGTACAAGTACCGCACTATTACTAGGTAATGGCTCTGGCAGCTCTGCAGCATCTGTTTACAATGGCAATCTGGGCTTAGGCATCCGTGCTGCAACGGCCAAACTGGATGTCCGGGGCACTGCATTGTTTAAGTTTGACTCAACTTCAGCATTCCAAATTCAGAGCACCGCCACTAGCGATACGCTCTTTACTGCCGATACTAGCACTAACCGTCTCAAGGTCGGTAACAGCACCGGTACCGATGCCAATGTTACGCTCTTGCAGCTCGACAATGCTACGGTGGCACCAACCACCGGCTACCTGGGTGCCATGTTCTTCAACAGCACCACCGATGCTTTCCAGTGCTACACTAGCGCCGGCTGGGGCAACTGCGGCGCGGCGCCAAACGTCAGCGTTAACCTGATCCCGGAGTACGTCGGTGCAGTCCTCGACGGTTCCAAGACCTCACCAAATAACATCGGTACGCTAACCTCGGGTCTGTGTTCCAATACCACTAGTGGAGCTATTACCGTCAATACCAGTCTTTGTACCACCACGGGTGATGACTATAACTTCTACCAGTGGACCTCGCCGCAGGCCACCAACCAGACCTATAGCATTTATGTCCGTTACCAGATGCCGGCGACGTTCAAGACATTCAATGACGACAACACTGTCAAACTAACCGGCCGCAGCAGCAGCATTACCGGGAGCGGCGGTAGCGGCATCAGTAACGGGGTAAGGTACAGCATGTACTACTACAATACCAATTCCAATAATCTCTTGCAGTGCGGTTCGACCACCACAGTAAATACGTCTACTAATACCTGGCAGTCCACCTCACTTGGTGGCACCGGCGAGACCGCCTGTACGGCCAACTCGGGTGTGACCGGTGGTATTGGTCCTAACTCAATCGTGATGTTTAAGATTGATGTTACTGCCAGTGGCAGCTCAAACTCATATGTCAGTAATCTAAGCTTCCTAACCCTAGGTAAATAATATGAACTACCTCAATAAATTCTACTCAAACCAGCAGCCACCATGAGTAGCCGCTGATTTGCAGGACAAAAAAACAAAAACAAATATGAAACACCAAAACCAAACAGTTCCATAAACACCCAAACAAATACGTATACCAGGAATATACCCCTCATGCCGCCGACTCTTAAAAAAGCAAGAACAAGCGAGTGCATGCTCTTTTTAGGCGGGGAATGCTTACTATAACGCAGCCATTGATCAAGGCTGCGTCTTTCTATGCCTATAAGCTCCTCCACGTCATCCTGAATCGATACCACAAGCGTCGTCCCGGACTTGATCCGGGATCCCCTAAACAACTCAGCAAAGACCACCTCTCCCGTCATCCCGGCGAAAGCCGGGACCCAGTCAATTAAGTGTGCGCAGCACTCCTCATGCGTTCTTCTCTAGAGACATCACCCTATCCTCACCCCCAAACCAAACCTCTCTTCTCTCCCCATTCTTTTTTGAATGGCAAGAAGTAACCCAAAAGCCCCCGCCTGGACTACTTACTATCTAAGCCGCTCCGGTCGTGTCTACACTAAGCTTCACTGAAGCTTAGTGGGTTCACCAAGCGGCTACCCACTCTCATATTGCTTTTACTCACGCGGCTTACCAAGAGCCTACGTTTTAATCAATTTTCCTGTAATGCGGACATACGGCATCCCGTTCTGCGGGATACATGACTGATTGGATCCCAGCCGGAGTTTACCCCAGCGAAGGCTGGGGCTGGGATGACAGGGATGGGGATAACGGATTGGAATAAGTAGGGCTACAACGCGTACAATGGCTGTAATTCCTAAGAACCAAGAACTCCAGCCTAAGAACTAGCAATACATCTGTTGACAAGAGAAAAATGTGCTACAATAAAAGTGTTAAAGGATCCAAATAAAAACTCCCAAAAAGACATGAAAATCAAGAGCCAGCTGCGCCCATGGGCCGCGCGCCAATTGCGGCTGGCTTCGGTGCGCCTGCACCACGTGCCAGGGATCGGGGCGGGGCATGAACTGGTGCATGCGATCCCACACCCAATCGTTAAGGCAGCACCCAGGTCCAGGGCTGTGACGTTTCAGTTCCAGGTTCCAGACTCCACCATAGCTGCATTTACATTCTTTAAGCGCACCAAAGTCCGGGTGGCCTTTGCAGTTATCGCCGTAGTTATACTCGTTACCGAAATTATTCCGGTTGCCCAGCCGGTGTTGACAGCCCACGCCTATGCCCTAAATGGTGGTGCGGCCGCTTTACTGCCTGCAGCCAGCCGGTCTATGGCAGACAAACTCCAGTACGATGACAAACAGGCGGTATATAACTTTAATGCGAACTATACGCCTCCACCTAGCGGGCCGGTTGCCGGAGCGTCGGCCAGCACCAGCGGCGGAGCGCACATTACAGCCTTGGCTCACGAGGAAGCTAGCCGGGGCGTCACCGTGACCGACCCTGTCAATAGCCTCGGCCTGACGTTGAAGCCCAAGTTTAACCTCCTAAGCGGCAAAAAACAGGACAACCGCGTAGTCTATCCGCTGACCAACGGCAGCGGGCAAGTGGTCTACACCATGCAAGCCGACCGCGTCAAAGAAGACATCGTACTGAACCGTGCCGATAGCGACAAATTATCATTTAGCTACGCACTCGGTCTGGAAAAAGGCAACGAAGCTAAATTGAGGCCGAATGGCTCGGTTGGTATTTATGGCAGCGATTTGCTGAGCGCTAACGTTAGCACCGGCAGCGACAAAGATGCCGCCCTGCTGCAAAAGGCCCGCCAAAACGCCGCTAAAACCAAGTTGTTATTTGTAATTCCGGCGCCGGTCATCAATGAAGCCAACCAAACCGTCTCGAAAGTCAAAGCCCGCTACGCACTATCGGGCAGCACGCTCACCCTCAACGTCAGCAACTTGAAACAGGGGCGCTATCCGCTAGCGATTGACCCGAGCGTATTCGTAACCAGTGCCTCACAATTCATGGCCGGCAATAACGAATCAAATATTGATTTTGACACTACCAACGATCTTATCGATAAGGGTAGCCTGACCGGTGCCCGCATCCCGAGCTGGACCAGCACTACAGCACTCAGTAGCGCTATTTGGAATCAGGGCACAGCTGTTGGCGGCGGCTACATTTATGCTGTGGGCGGCAGTTCCGGCTCGGCCAACGTTAGCACCCTATATTGGGCTAAGTTCGATCCCTCCACAAAGGCGATTACCAATCCGAACTCCAGTGACTCCAACTGCACCAGCTGGTGTACTAACAGCGCTTATAACTTACCGGCGGCCAGATCGGGCTTAAGCGTAATGGTCTATAATGGTTATCTCTACGCAGTTGGCGGCCAGGACGCCAGTTGTACCGGCGCCACCGGCACAGGCGGGGTCTGCAAAACAGTCTACTACGCCAAGCTTGGCGCCAACGGTGAGCCTATCAGCTGGAACAGCACTACCGTTCTCAGCGCCGAACGGCAGTTTGCGGGCGCCGTAGCCTATAACAACAAGCTCTACCTCCTTGGGGGTCAAACCAGTGCCACCAGCGCCGGTGTGACTACCTCGGAATACGCCAGTATAAATCCAGATGGTACGCTCGGTAGCTGGACGAGTACTACCGCTCTGCCGTCAGCCCGCTGGGGCCACAGCGTACTGCAGTATAACGGCTATATGTATCTCGTGGGCGGCAATAGCAGCGGTACGCTCCAGAACAGCGTGCAGTACATCAAAATAAATAGTGATGGTACGCTCGCCAGTTTCTGGGTTACTACCAATACCTTCACCACAGCCCGCCAGAATATTGGCGGCAGTTTTGCGACAATCTGGGGCGGCTATATGTATATCATTGGCGGCTGCAGTGCCATTAATGGCACACCATCATGTACTACCGTTAAAGGGGATATGCAGCTTGCCAGTATCAATGCCGATGGCAGCATCACGGGTTGGACTACCCAGACTACTTCGCTCGGCACGGCTCTAGTCGGGCAGGGGGTTGTAGCTTGGCGCAACACACTGTATGTTATCGGTGGCTGCACCACCATGAACGCCGGTGCCCAAACCTGTTCCTCCACCCAATCGGCCACCCAGTATGGCAAAATCAACAGCGACGGCGACGTCAGCCCGATATTCCCGTCACCATCATCGAACTACTTTACGACCACATCCTATTTAGGCGATCTGCCTCCGGCTGGCGCTGGCGCTGGTCAGGGCGGCCGCATTGCTATGGGTGTAGTCATTAATAACGGCTATATTTACGTTACAGGTGGTTGTGCCAATGTTGGCTGTACGACTATGAGCGGCAATACTTCATATGCGGCCTTAAGTTCTACTGGCGCTTTGACCGTACCTGGGACATGCGCCGGTACTACAGTTAATACCGTTTGGTGTGTTGATAGTACGCATACATTGCCCACGGCTATTGGGGCCATGGGCGCGACAGTATATAACAATGTACTGTACCTTGTTGGCGGCTTTACTGGAGCAGCAAATACCAGGAACGGCTACCATATTTCATTAAGCGCTGATGGCTCACTAAATACAGGGGGCTGGAGCACGGATACAAATGTTATACCGACTGCGGCTGGCTATGTTTACGTCTTTGCCCGCGCTGTGCCAAACAATGGTACGCAGAGCTATTTATATACCATAGGAGGATGCACTGGTGGTAGCGGCATAGGTTGTAGCGGCTACGTTGCCACAGTCCAACGCTGTACCATTACTAATACTGGTAGTGCGCCTGGTTCTTGTACGACGACAGGACAACAGCAACTCTTATTTAACGCTGGTAACCGGGGTGGGCTTGGAATTTTTGGTGGCGCGGTTTACGGCAGTTATGTTTACTTAGCGGGCGGGGCAAACTCACTGGCGACGACTGACACTACGGCAACCGGTGCCACCTGTACGGCTGATCCGACGGCCTGCGGTGGCCAAATGGGTATAGTCCAGTATGCCAAGGTTGATGCATCCGGCAATATCACCCGCGCCGACGGTACCGTATTGACAGGGGCTGGTACTGCCACGTGGAATGTAGCTTCCAGCCGGCTGACCCAAGAAAGGCGCCGGACCACGGCCTTTGCTATTAATGGTTATTTATACGTGGTGGCGGGCCATAACGGAACCGCACCGGCGCATACCTTAAACGACATCCAAAAGGGTAAAATAAATGTTTCCACCGGCGATATTACAGGCTTTAGCGCGGTAGCTACTACGATTACCGACCGCTGGGACTTACGCGCCGCAACGGCCAATGGCTACATATATATGCTCGGCGGCTGTACAGCTGGTGCCCCACCCGCTAGCTGTACTACTATGAACGGCGTTGGCGAGTACGTGCAGATGTACAACAACTGGAGCGCCTCGCCGGCTTCCTACACATCCAGCGGCAATCTACCGGCTACTGACCGGTATGGTGGGGGAGCGACAATTCTCAATGGCTATTTGTATTTAGCAGGCGGCTGTACAAGCACCGTCAGTGACTGCAGCAATACGACCACCGGTACTGCCTCGACTGACGTAACCTATGCGCCCCTCAACGCTGATGGCAGCCTTGGAGCCTGGAATACTAATGCTACGTATGCCTTACCCGCTGCCAGAGCCTTTGGCCGGCTGGAAGCAGCCGGCGGTACCCTCTACTATATTGGTGGGCAGACCAGCGCTGGGGTTGCCCAGACTACGGTATATTATAGTACCCCGACTAGCGGCACACCGGCTGCTTGGGCGACTGCCACCAATGGGTTACCCGCTGCCCGCAGCCAACTGAGTACCTCTGTGTATAATGGCAGGATTTACGCCTCAGGAGGCTTTAGCGGTACCAACGCTACTCCAACAACGACCGTCTACTATAGCCCCGATTTAAGTTCTGGTGGTAACATTACCTCTGCCTGGACGAGTAATGGCACATCCTTCCAATTAGCGCGCAGTGGCGCCTCGACTGTGGCTTATGGCAATAATCTTTACGTGCTCGGCGGATTCGATGGCAGCAACTACTTACTCGACGTGCAGTATGCGCCGATTAACTCTGACGGCAGCGTTGGCACCTGGGGGTTCGCTGCCTCTCTCCCGCAATCGGTGCGCCAGGGCGACGCCTTTGCCGCAAATGGCTTTTTATACCTATTTGGAGGGAGGGCCAGTACGGCTACTAACGGCTGCACAAATAATACTTATGACGTACCTATCAATGCCGACGGGTCGATAGGTATTTGGTCTCAGACGAGCGTTAAATATAACACTGCCCGCTCAGGAGTGGCTGCTGCCTATGATAGTGGACGGGCCTACCTTTTGGGCGGACTAGGCTGTGCTGCAGCAGTGACTTTGACAGGTGCCGACAGGACAGTTTATGCCACGTTGCAGGCCCAGCCCCAATTAGCCAATTACTCAATTATGATCGATACCGATACCAATGTCTTTCCCTCAAAGTACTTAATCAATGGCTTAGATAATGGCATTGGCGCTGCCTGGTACATGACGTACTTGTCTTCTACGAGCGCTACGGCCAGCTGGGGTCAGTCAACCAACGTCGGCAAATTGTCACTCGGAACCCCCGGTACATACACGCCGCGGGATGGGGCAGGCATCGATACAAATACCACGGTCGGCGCGCGCTATTATATGTTGTTCTTGAAGATCGATGACCAACAGGCTTTTGGATTTCCTGAGGATGTCAGCCGTGGCCCAAACATCTACGATATCACCCTGCAATTTACCAGTGACCCGAGTAAGCGCCTGCGCAATGGCAAAACTTTTACGGGCGGTCTCCAACAACCCCTCGACACACCTTTTTAACAGCATAAGCAATATGATAGTATAGAAGTAACAAATAAAAGTACGCTATGGACACAAACAGGTTTAAACAAAAATCAATGCAGCGGCCAGCGGTGCCAGGAGGGCGTCCAGCTATGCCGCGGCGCGCCGCGCCGGCAGAAGTCTGGCGGATGGCCCATCCGGCCCCAGGCCAGAGAAGTGTCCAGCCGGTGCCTACTGCTCCTGGCAAAGCCGTTACACAGCCACAACCCCTTACACCGGCCTTCGAAGCCCCGCCGCAGTCTACCAACAGGTCACATGCCTTTACGGAAACGGCCGTCAGCCGACAGCCGTCAGCCGTCAGCCGTCTACCTGCCGCGTTACAGCCCGCTCTGGAAAGCCCGGGCAGTACTACCAGCACAACTATCTCAATCCGGCTGAGTATACCCGAGTTGCGACGGCTAAAAATACCAACCCGTATCCATATGACACCTAAGCGCTGGGCGGTAGTAGGCTTAGTATTCTGGATAATCTTCACCCTCGGCTACCAAATGGGGCGCCATATCGCCCATGTGCAGCAGTCCCAGCTCACCTATGCACCCCAGCTAAGTGCAACAAAGGCAGCTTAAGATGGGCGCTGACAGGTTTAAAAGAAGCAGCCAGGAACGGGCCTGGGCCGATTGGCTCAGCGACACGCCACCTGCGCCACCTACCCACGCCCCTGAATCCCGGCAGGCCAGGGTAGCGCAGGCTAACACCTACCAGCCGCGTGTGCCTGATCGCCAGCCGACAGCCGACAGCCGCCAGCCAGCCATCGCGGCAGCCGCGGCTACAACCCCTCCAGCCAATGTAACAATTAACATCAACCTGCCTAAGCTACGTCTTCCTAACGCCCGTCAGGCTGCCCAGCTTGGCCATAAGCAGTTAGAGCGCCTCCGTACTGTGCCCCGGCCGGCGTTACCATACAAGCGTATTAGTATCGGTGCTAGCGTAGTAGCGGGGGTATTAGTGATAGGCGTAGCCTCGCAGCAGCTGTTTTTCCGGCCTTCGGCCCAGCAGGCTGCTGCCGTCAAAGCCGGTTCATCATCTGTAGGTGCCGCAGTGACCGCCAGTGCCCCGAGTTTTATACCGGTGATACCAAAAGATAAGCCTTTGCTGGCCAGTCCTCACAACGGGCAGGCTGCCTACGATGGCACGCGGGATACCTATAGCTATCCCGACACCGTCCAAGGCACCGAGGTAACGGTGAGTGAACAGACATTACCAGATAAGTACGGTTCTGCCCAAGAGGCGGTAAGCACGATTGCTAAACAGCTTAAAGCCACCCAGCCGCTAACAGTAGGCTCTTTTACGGCATACATTAAGAACGACTCCCAGTCGCACGGGCAGATTGTAGTATATGCATCCAAAGGGGTGCTTATCTTCGTCCAAAGTGCCTTTACACACAACACCGATAGCTGGACTAGCTACTTAAACAGTTTGCAATAAAAAAGTAGTTCATTTTTATAAAAAGGCTTTACAACCCCTGGCAAATGACGTAGACTACCTATAGGTTAATCAAATAAAAAAGTAGAACAAACAAAATAATGCAACCGCTCGTTAGCTTACTCGTATTCCTTTCCTTACAGCCCAAATACGTACTAATTCGCGCGGTATAGGCAGCTAATATCCATGAAAAACGAAACCACGCTCATTCGGCTCCCCAAAAAACAGCAAGACGACCGGCTTTTAAAGCAATTACCACGCCTAGATAGAAGACAGCAGGAACAACTGCGCAAACTTATCCTGAGCGACCCTTTATTCAAGGTCGTATAAGCTCTTTACGTTCTTTCGACCGGTAACTCATACCTACGTCACCCAGGTGGCGTATTTTTATATTCGTACCTCTGTAATTAACCATTTAGTAATAGCCATATAAGGCTACAATCAAGCCACTACATCTAAAGTAGGAAGTGGTATACTTAAGCCAGAGAAGAGCATGACAAAAACGATTATTGCAGTTGTAAATCAAAAAGGGGGAGTAGGCAAGACTACTACCGCTATTAATGTTGCCGCCCAGTTAGCGGCTGCTAAAACGCCGGTTTTGCTGGTTGACCTTGATCCGCAGGGCAATGCCACCAGCGGTATTGGTATTTCAAAAGAGCAGGCCGCCCAGACAACTTACGATGTGCTGTGTGCCGGGCAGTCATTGTCCTCAGCTATCCAGGAAACGCATGTCGCACAATTATTTGTATTGCCAGCTAATGCTGACCTGGCGGGAGCCGAAGTTGAGCTGGTGGCCCAAGCCCGGCGGGAGTTCGTGCTGCAAGGGGCTTTGCAAAGCGCCGCCTACGAATACATCATCATCGACTGTCCGCCATCACTCGGACTATTAACTATCAATGCTTTGACGGCAGCCAACCAGGTATTGATCCCAGTCCAGGCCGAATATTACGCCCTCGAAGGCTTGAGCCAGCTATTGAACACTATCCAGGCCGTCCGCGGCAGCACCAACCCGCAGCTTGAACTGCTCGGCATCGTCCTGACGATGTTTGACAAACGCAACTCCTTAAGCGAGCAAGTCCAGGCCGAAGTGCGGAACTACTTTGGCGAAAAATTATTCAAAACAATCATTCCCCGCAACGTCCGTCTGGCCGAAGCCCCCAGCTATGGCCGCACCATCTACGAACACGACCGCTGGAGCAAAGGCGCCCGCACCTACAAAGCCCTTGCCGCCGAAGTCAAAGCCCGCACTACCTAAAGACAACATTAAATAATCATTAATATTTTGTCAGGCAGACGTTCACGATTCTACACTAAAATACTATGGCAGATGCAATTACGCTGAACGATATTGCAGTTACCCTTGACGATATCGCTGGGGCAATAACTGGTTTGGGTACTATGATGGGTAGACAGCTTGAGGATTTACGCCAAGAAATGAGTAAAGAGTTTGCAGCAGTGCGCCTAGAAATGAACGCTGAATTTCAGAGCGTGCGGCAAGAGATAAGGGATGCACGACTTGCGCTGATAGAGGTTACGAACCCATTTCATATCTCCCCCTCGTAGTGAAAGCCATTCTGGTGAGTGCCAGACAGCAGTTTTTAGGAGAAGGCATACCAGTAGGTATGGTGACGAGTAAAACTGCTGTCTGGTGCCGCCAGAGTGACTTGTAACAGGGCGGAGATATGAAATGGGTTCAAAGGCATTGTTTAAGCAAAGTGGAGGGTGAAGTGGAAGCATTACGTAGTGACATCAAAGAAATATATGACCGCATCG
>JBBPZG010000050.1:0-4431 GCA_038199095.1 Saccharimonadales bacterium (SeqCode) | reverse complement strand
AATTCGCCGACTTTGCTTTCAGGACCAAGCTGTTCGAGTAAAGTTTCGTGTTCGGCTTCTGTCAGGGGTGGTTTAATGTAAAAGTCAGTGTCGGGTTCGCTTTCACTACCCATACAGCCAACACCAGCGTCAATTTCGATTCTTAATTATTGACTAACTGCACCTAGATAAATCACTTCAAATGGATTTGCCATTTTTACTCCTTATAAATGTCTATAGGTTAAAAATACGCTTTTTTGAAAGTTTTGCAAGCAATAGCATTTTGTTTTATTGACATAGTTTTCTCGATTTGCTACTACGTACGCAAGACCTTCGGCCGTAGTCTCAGAGCTACACTGCGGGAGGCCTTTTTCATTTATGTGGTTTTTTGACAGGAGACCCATAGATAATAAGCTTTGCTGTCACTGACATTTAGCCAAAACATAGAAAAAAAGAAAAGGGTCCTTAGGTAGTTAACCGTTCGGGTGGCCCTTTTCATCTTTGTGCTTAAAATTATAATGTATATCTTTTACAAGTGTCAATGAGAAGTTTTCATCGACAGCAGCATGAGGTTTTGTTAGCATAATTGTGAGACCTTCGGCCCGTAGTTTCTAGGCTACCCCAGCGCGGAAGGCCTCTTTAATATTGTTATTCGGCGAGGGAGTAGGTGGCTTTGGCAACGCGCTTGAACTGCGGTTTGCCTTGAAGGTTCAAGAGAATGGTGGTTTCTTTTACAAAACGGCTCTTGAGGACTCGTTTGACGATTTCGTCACGGTGCAATGGCTCGCCGGCTTCGCGCAGGACTTCACTGATAATATCGGCGACAGTACCCTTCTCGTAACCCCACTCTTTGAGGGCATAGATGCCGCGCCCAATCAGGACGAAGCGCTTGTCTTTGATAAGTTCGTTATGGATGGCCTGGGTGGTGACATCTTTGCGCTTAAAGTCACTATCCTTGATGGCGCCGGCGATTTCATTAAAGTGCATGTGTTTGCCATGCTCCTTAAGGATAACGTAGATCTTATCACGGATGTTCTTAGGATTAACCATAGGCCACTTTACGAGCCCCCAGCGGCCATTTAAGGTCGCTAGTTGTTTTGAAGTACTAGCAAGCGCCGCGGCCTCAAGGGTGCTCTGCATATTGGCAGCCTTAGCGATTTCTTCAATTGTCTGGGGTTCACCAATTTTTTTGATGGTATCGATCAACTGGGCGACCCGGGCTTTCAAGGCCTTTTCGTCCCGGACTTCTTTGACGCCAACGCTGTAATAAAAATTATCGTCTTCATGGACCACTACTAGCTGGGGGCAAAGTTGGCTCAAAAAGGCGACACGGGCTTGTTCTTCCCTATTAGGTGTCGTAGAGAGGCGCGTGGTCAGGTCGCTAATACGTCCAGCCTCACCTGTTTCGTGCAACAGATCGAGTATGCGTGTCTCAAAATCAGCAATATGCGGCAGAGTCCCCTGCTCCGCCAGACTCTTCAAGCGAGTAACTACTGATTTTTCTAGCTGACGGACGCGTTCTCTGGTGATACCCAGCATTTCGCCGATCTGTTCCAGGGTTTCTTTACGGTCAAATAAACCAAACCTACGGCCGATAATTTCACGTTCACGGTCACGGTCAATAGTCTCTAAAATGTCACTAACAAGTTTTTGAGTAGTGGGTTGGGTGCCGGGTTCAGCTGGGACTTGGGTCATAGGCGGGTTTCCCTTTTACGGTTTATACACTGTATTAATAGTAATTATAAAACTATTAATTTTAAATGTCAACAAATTTTAGTCTTTAACTTATTGTAGCACATTCCTGACAGCAGTGCTTAGTCTGTGTTGTAAAGATATTAGGTAACCACGGCCTTTACAGTGTGGCAAGTTTTCGTACTCCTAGGCTAACCCGGTATTCTACGAGACTTCTTCTATAATTCAGCAGTAATTATCCATACGTCTACTTAATAGCCCGTTTTTTGCGGCGGAAGCCGCCTTTTTTAGTAGGCGCCGCGGCTAAAAGCGCTTTGGCCTCGGCTTCGGTAAACTTCGTAGGATCCTTGTCTTTGGCAACGCGGGCATTCTTTTTACCGTCAGTGATGTAAGGCCCGTACGGCCCATTAAGAATTTTTATACCGCTGGCAAATTCTTTGATGTTTTTTGCAGCATCTTTGACGAGTTTCTGCTCATAAAGCTCACGTGCTTCAGCCTCAGTAATGGTATGGGGGTCAAGCGGTTTAATAGATACGAATGTCTTATCGACTTGGACATAAGGGCCAAAGCGCCCGATGTTAGCTCTAATTTCCTTGCTATCGGCAGTCATGCCTACTAGCTTTGGTAGTTTGAACATCTCCAAAGCTTGTTCCAGCTTAACGGTGTCAAGGGTAGTACCGGCAGGCATGGGCGCAAAGGCAGGTTTTTTAGATTCATCTTCAGTGTCGCCGCGTTGCAGCATGGGGCCGTAGCGGCCAAAACGGGCATAAATCGGCTCACCTGTCTTAGGGTCCTTACCAAGTTCGCGCGCTTGGGAGACTTCTTGGCGGGAAATATCAGCCGACCGCTCAATCAACGGATGGAAATTTTTATAAAATTCGCCAATCATCTGGGCCCACTCCTGTTTGCCTTCGGCAATGTGATCAAAGTTCCCCTCGACTTTGGCCGTGAAGTCATAATCAACTATGCTGGGAAAGTATTTAACCAGAAAGTCTGTGGTTACATCTGCTATGCCAGTCGGCACCAGCTTGTTACGGTCAGCCCCCGTTATAACTTTTGTGGTATGGCTTTCGATTTGCTGCCCTTCAAGCGTCAGCTCGGTTACGTCACGTTCTGTACCTTCCAGATCTGTCTTTTCGACGTATCCCCGGGTTTGTACCGTCGAAATGGTCGGCGCATACGTACTAGGGCGTCCGATGCCCAGCTCTTCTAGTTTGCGCACCAGGGTGGCTTCGGAGTAGCGGGCGGCCGAACGGCTAAAGGTTTCAGTCGCACGGGCCTGCTGCAAAGGCAATTTTTGCCCAACCTTAACACGTGGAAGCAGAACATCATCCTTACCTCCGCCATAAACCTTCATGAAACCGTCGAAGCGTAAGACCTCTCCCTTGGCGATAAACACATTACTGTCATCTCGAGCGGAGCCGAGAGATCCCGTTGCCTGCTTTTCGGACTGTTGCAGATTAGCACGAGATCCTTCGGCAGGCTCAGGATGACTATTTCGATTAATCAAAATAGTTACTTCGGTACGTTCCAACTTAGCACGGGCCATCTGGCTAGCCAGAGCCCGCTGCCATATCAGTTGGTAAAGCTTCTTTTGCTGGTCGTCGGCGCCTGAACCCGTGTGCCGGAAATCGGTGGGCCGGATGGCCTCGTGCGCTTCCTGGGCGCTCTGGTTTTTCGTCTTAAATTGACGCCGTTCGTGATACTCCCCCCCATACTTTTGCAGAATGTAATCTTCAGCCGCTGTGATAGCTTGTCCGGACAGTATTGTGCTGTCAGTACGCATGTAAGTGATATTTCCTGCCTCATATAGGCGTTGCGCCAGCGTCATAGTCTGACGGACGCTGTATCCGAGGCGGCGGCTAGCTTCCTGCTGCAGCGTGCTTGTCGTAAATGGTGCGCCAGGGCTGCGCGTGCCAGGTTTCTGTTCAATATTCGTGATACTAAATTCGGCATCGACAATAGCCTCCAGCCACGCCCGCGCCGCGCTAGAATCACCTAGCTTTATGGATAGTTCAGCTGGGAGTTCCTGGCCGTCTGCTAAAAATACTGCCATGACCCTAAAGGAACTCTCAGCTTCAAAATCACGAATTTCCCGTTCCCGTTCAACAATTAATCGGACTGCCACGGATTGTACGCGGCCAGCGCTAAGGCCAGTACGCACTTTCTTCCACAAGACAGGTGAAAGTTCGTAACCTACCAACCGGTCCAGTACACGCCTGGCCTGCTGGGCGTCCACAAGCTTAATATCTACGGTCCGGGGGTTCTTAATTGCAGCTTCGATGGCCGGTTTGGTAATTTCGTGAAAAACAATCCGCTTGGTTTTTGCCGGGTCAAGCTTGAGGGCATGCGCCAGGTGCCAGGCTATCGCCTCGCCTTCCCGGTCTTCGTCGCTGGCTAGCCATACCTCACTGCCACTGGCAGCTTTCCGTAGCTCAGTAACTACCTTCTTCTTATCGGCACTGATTTCATAATTCGGCTCAAAGTTATGCTCGATATCGATATTCAGGCCTTTTTTCGGCAGGTCACGGATATGGCCAAAGCTACTTTTTACCACATAGTCCTTGCCTAGGAACTTTTCAATGGTCTTAGCTTTCGCCGGACTCTCCACAATCACTAGGTTTTTTGCCATAACGTCCTATATTAAGCGTACTTAAGCTTATAATGCAAACTATACATTAAGAATACTGTAAGAAAATGAGAGCTAAGTTTTAAACCCTTAATGCTTGCAAAGGCTAGGTGTCGTAATACAATTACATT
>JBBPZG010000049.1:0-14405 GCA_038199095.1 Saccharimonadales bacterium (SeqCode) | reverse complement strand
TGGAAAAGTCAGCCTCGGCTAGACGACAATCACTTATATCGATCTCAGTTTCCTCAGTACTCTCCCATACTGTTAAGTCAGCTAAGATCTTTGGTTGATGAGGAGAAGCAATTGAGTTCATTACTTTTTCTTTCTAGGGGACGCGGGTAGGGTTCCAGCAAGTGCGGAGGTCCCGGTTAGCTTTGGTGAGCGCTGCCAGGTCTTCGTGGTCTAGCTGGATGTCTATTTTGTTTAGGTTTGCCTGGATGCGGCGGGGTGTTTTGTTTTTGGCTAACACGACCAGGTTTTGCTCAATGCACCAGCGCAACATAATTTGGGCGTAGCTTTTGCCGTGTTTTTTGGCGATTGCCCCTACGGCCGCGTCATCCATAACTTTGCCGTGGGCCAGCGGCGAGTAAGCTTCAACGGTAATACCTTTTTCGCGGCAATACTTTATAAGTTCAGGTTGCTGCAAGAACACGTGCAGTTCGACCTGGTTGATAGCCGGCATAACGTTAGCGTACTTTTGCATGTCTTCCAGATGGCGGATGGTGTAATTGCTAACACCGATGTTTTTGGCGCCTCCACTGGCTTGGATTTCCTCGAGTGCTAGCCAGGCTTTTTTACGCAGCACGGTCACCGGATAATGTAGTAGCAATAGATCGGTGTAATCGGTCTGCATGTTTTGCAGGGATTCCTCGAAGCTCTTCTTAAGGTGACGCTGGACAAAGTTTTTGAGCCAGATTTTGGTTGTTAAAAACAGTTCTTCACGCGGGACGCCCGCTGCCTTCCAAGCGTTGCCAAGCATACTCTCATTCCCGTAAATTTGGGCCGTATCGAAATGCCGGTAGCCAGCTTTGATAGCTGCCTGGAAGCCGGTGTTGAACTGGGACTCGTCTTTGACTTTCCAGAGCCCCAGCCCGATCTGGGGTATAGCCTGGCCGTTGGGTAATTTGACAGTTGGTACAGCCATATTATTTTCCGCTCAAAGCCGCTTTTATGCGCGCTTCAGTTGGTAATTCACTATCAATCTTTTCTAGGGCTTTCGCGGCGTCTTGCGGCGTATATCCAAGTGCCACCAAAGCTTCAACGGCTTCATCACCAAGTAGATTGGCTTCACTTTGCAGTAAGCCACTCGACTCTAGGTCTATACCGGCAAGTCCAACTTTGTCCTTCAGCTCCACGACTACGCGCTCAGCCACCCGCTTACCAACGCCGCTGGCCTGCTGAATATATTTAGTGTCCCCCCCAGCAATTGCCTGCCTTACTCCTTGGGTAGATCCAATACTTAGCACGTTCAGTGCCATTTTTGGCCCTACACCATTTACCTCTAACAATTGCTCAAACAGACTCTTGGTATCCCGAGCTAGAAACCCAAAAAGATCATGTGCTTGTTCACGAATATGCTCATAAATATATAACTTTACCTCTGCATCGGAAGCTAAACGTCCATAATCTTCGGCAGTCATAAATAACCCATAGCCTACCCCCTGCACATCGAGCACCACAATATCAGCCAACTTCTCACTCACTACACCAGATAACGTCGCAATCATTGCTCTTATTATCGCACAGCAAATGGACTACTGAGCAACTTTGCTATGCTAATATTATGAAAAACTTGCCTTTAGTATCAGTAATACTCCCTACATACAACCGCGCATACATCATTGCAGAAGCAGTAAAGAGCATACTCTCTCAAACATACTCGAACTGGGAATTGCTTATTGTAGATGACGGATCGGCAGATGAAACCGAAGAGGTCATAAGACGTATTCGCGATAAGCGCATTAAATACTATTACAAGGCTAATGCCGGGCCTTGCGCTGCCAGAAATTATGGCATAAGTAAAGCTAAAGGCCAGTGGATTACATACTTAGATAGTGATGATATTCTATTGCCGGAGTGCCTTGAGACCATGGTTAGCAGTCTCGGTGAACATCCTGATGCAGTGTTTGCTATACCACGCGGCAAACGCTCACTCGATTTATATGAAAATGGCAAACTTATCCAAACAATCGATGACTCTGACGATATGCCTCAGGCGTTTACTGTTAAGGATATGTTTATGCGTAACGCACGTTTTGCCTGTCTCGGCTTTTTCCACTTAAAGCGATTGTACGAAGAAGGACTTACATGGGACGAGCAGATCGGATCGATGGAAGATTGGGAGTTTATGCTTACAATTGGTGAAAAATATCCTGATGGCTTTTTATACGTAGCAGAAGTTTTATATGACTACCACCAGCGATTTGGTGGTGACGGCAGATGTTCAAGCAGCAATTATGAAGCATGGGCAGAGGTCTTTGAATACGTTTACCAAAAGCACAAACATGACAAAATGATGACTGGACAAACCTGGTACCCCAGTAAAGTTATTAAATGGCGGCGGCGCCAAAGAGAATTTGAGGCTGGCCAAAGACCAGCTTACCAGTACCACTATTTCCACTAAACTTTGTAGCGTATTATGCGGCCTATCGGAGGGTCATGCTGTGGGTGATGGCGGCGGCCAGGGCGTCGGCGGCGTCGTCGGGCTTGGGAATTTCTTTGAGTTGCAGTATTACCCGGACCATCTCCTGGATCTGCTTTTTTTCTGCCCGGCCGTAGCCGGTCAGCGCCTGCTTGATCTGCATCGGCGTATATTCATGTATCGTTAAACCTGCCTGCATACCGCACAGCAACACCACCCCACGAGCCTGGGCAACCGTCATAGCCGTCGTCACATTACGGGCAAAGAACAGCTTCTCAACCGACATTTCTTGCGGTTTAGTCTCAGCAATAATATCTGTTAATTCTTTATAAATCGTCTGCAAACGAACCGCATCATCTTCCTTGACAGGCGTCCGGATCACCCCGGCATCTACCAGCTGCGCTTTACCTTTACTAATCTCAATGATCCCAAACCCTAAAATCCCGGTTCCAGGATCAATGCCAAGGATCCTCATGCGCCCACGACCTCCTCAACATCACCATTAATTACTAAGGCCTCGCCGTCATGTAAGGTTCGATAGGGTATATTATGCTTTTCCAAGTACGCTATTTCTTTATCTATATCCTGACTTTCTGGATGGTTGGATTTATAGTGAGGTTCAATTGAGTAGTCTAGTATTCCCAATCCTTCCCATATAATTGCCTGATCATAGCCATTAGCTACTAGATCAGGATCATCGACAATACTAAAACCTTTTAGTGTAGGGGCCAAAACACAGATCGCCGCGCTGTAACCTGCATAAACTAACCTGTCCTGAGCAAGCATTTCTTTAATGATGCTGTCGAAACCACTTTCTTGCATAGCCCGACGCAAAATGAAGACATTCCCTCCTCTTATCCATAACATATCAAATTTCTTAAGATCTTCTTCCAGCTCATCTTTGTTATCAAAATAATTCCTAAGATCAATCTCTGCCGATTCTACACCGATGCTATTTAAAGCTTGGGTTTCTTGCTCAAATTTTGCGTCACGTTCTTCTTGAGCGTTGAAATCAATAGCGTTCATAACGATGGCGGCCCGCCTATTGTCACCTAGCATATCGAGAAGTTTATCTGGGTTGTTTCCAAGCCGAAATGAGGACAGGTAAAGTCTCATGCGTTCGGGAGGAGTTCGTCGGGGATGTCGAAGTTGACGTGGGTGTTGGTTACGTCGTCGCAGGCATCTAGGGCGTCCATCAGGCGCATGATTTTGCCTGCGGTGGAAGCATCGGTGACTTCAACGGTGTTATTGGGTACGTAGGTTAGTTCGGCTTCGGTGACTTCCAGGCCGGCCGTATTAAGGGCATCGCGGACTTTGGCTAACTCTGTCGGGCTTGTATAAATCACTGACTGAGCCTGCCCTGAACTTGATTCAGGGTCTTCTTCCTGGACATCATCGGCACCGGCTTCGAGAGCCTGCAGCAGCACGTCATCGCCCGTGGCCTTCACGCGGATCATGCCTTTGTGGTCAAACTGGAAGACTACTGCGCCTTTTTCGGCGATGTTGCCGCCATGTTTGCTAAAGGCTAATTTGACTTCCGGGTACGTGCGGTTGATGTTGTCAGTGGCGCATTCGGCTAAAATAGCTACGCCGCCGGGTCCATAACCTTCATATAAGAGTTCTTGCAGCTGGGCGGCATCTTTGTCTTTGACCCGGTCGATGGAACGCTGGATGTTGGCTGACGGCATGTTGGCTGCCTTTGCCCGGTCCATAGCTAAGCGTAAAGCAAAGTTAGTCTCGGGATCAGTCCCGCTGCGGGCGGCAATGGCAATGGCGTGGCCTAGTTTGGTAAACACTGCACCCCGGGCCGCATCCTTGGCGCCCTTTTGCCGTTTAATAGTTGACCATTTGCTATGTCCGCTCAAACTCTGCTCCTTGCCCTATGGTGGTATTCCTATCTGTTATTCTATCAGATATTAGTGGTTTTGTCTTACCTTTTAGCAAAATTGTCAGTGTAGCCAGCACACCGTATAAGCCAAGCATCTGCAGCAAAGGTAAAGCGAGGTGCTGCACGAAAATGTGTGGCAGATGGGCCAGCAAATGGGCAATATCGAGCATATAGGTCAATAGCAGCCGTGCCGGCCAGGCAAGCCAGCCGGCCACCGATCCGGCGAGCATGCCGCTGAGGCCCGCAATTAAACTAAGCAGCATAGCTAGGGGCACGAGCGTTACTACCAGTACATTTGCTGGCAGCCCGACAAATGACATTTGGCCAAAAGTGTGGAGCACAAACGGCAGCGTCATAGCTTCGGCGCAGAGGCTTTCCAGCGCGACACCCAGCACCAAAGAATCTCGCCAGCGCTGGCGAAAGCGAGACTGTAACAGCGGTGCCAGCACCATCACGCCATAAAACGCTAGGAAGCTAAGGTACCAGCTGATGTCACCCCACAAATAAAACGGGTTTGCCCACGCCGTAATAGCAGCTGCCAGGACAATGAGGTTTAGCGGCCGGAAGCTACGGCCATAATAGCCCGCAAAGATACTTAACACGCTAACTATAGCGGCCCTGACGATTGAAGCGCTAGATCCCGCGAGCAACAAAAACGCGCCGATAAGGCTCAGTGAAAGCAGCGTGCCGATACGCTTGGAACGCTTACCGAGCACGCGCCGGCTGGCGTGCAGCATGATGGTTAAGTTATAACCTGATACAGCGATAATATGCGTTAAGCCAACCCGCAGTAAATCCTGCTTAACATCGGCGGGAAGCGTAGCGCGCTGGCCGACCAGCAAGCCCATGGCGAAGGGTGCTAACGGTTCAGGCAGCACCGACTGCATGGCCGCTGTGAATTTACGCCGGATTTGCGCTACTAAACTAGGATGATGGCCAACTACCTGCAGATGGGCAAAACTGATGCGACCCTGGTAGGCGCCAAACCCGGGGTACAATTTGCCGCTGGCCTCCACTTCATCGCCCTGGTACACAGCATTCAAACCAAAGCCACTTACCTGAACCTTGCCAGCTAGTTTCTGGCCATTAGCCAACACTACCGAACCGGCATCAAAGCTGATTTGCGAGTGCTTGCCGTATACGCCATCATTATTAGCGCGGGCTAAAAGCGTGATTTTGTGGTAATACAGCTTGTCATAAACAGCCTGTTTCTGCATATATACGGCACCCCGCCAACACCCGCAGCCTACTCCGAGTAAAACCACCAATAATAAGGTTAAGCTGTTACGATTACGCAACCTCAGTAGTACAGCCAATGTAAGGCCAAAAACCAAAACCATTGGTACAATCAAGCCGGCGTGCGCAATGCCGATACCCGCTAAGACAGCCATGTAACCCGTAAGCCATAGCGTGCTGCGACGAAAGCGATACCTCCACAACTTTCTCATGCCTCAGCAGTCTAACAGAGTAAACCTCTCATGCTACTCATAGTTAATGTTTATTTAATGATGGACCTTGGCGTTAGCAATATCAAAAATGCCTGCCTAGTACTACACTTAAGTACATGCAAATACGGGGCGAGATCACCCATGCTTTACAAGACTGGTCCGAACGCGAGGACAGGCCGCTAGAAGATAGCGGTATTTCCTACATTATTGCAAAAAATATTTATGTGAATCCAGCGCTGCATTCGCCCGAAAATGCACAGGAATTGGCGGAATTAAGAGCCCACTTCATCGAACAGCCACAGGGAGTGCTACTTGATGCCTACCAAGTGGTAACAGAGCTGGATCTAAAACATCCTGCGGGCAGCGCCCCTGGAAAAGACCGCTACTATGCCGGTCTCCGGGATGAGCTCGTAGAGTTGAGCACTGAACTGGCCAAAGCCCAGGTCGAACACCCCTATCAGCAACTCGGCAAGCTAGCTATGGGCATAGAGGATTCCTGGCTGGTAACGAGTCTGGACCATAACCGCATCCGTTTTGATAACCTCCATCCGGAACGCAAAGAGAAGTACCTTAGTGAGCTGGGCGATGTACTTTGGTATATATCCCGGTTGGCTGCCGAAAGTGGCACTACTATGTCAAAGTCGTTCGTGAAGTTTCTGCTAGCCTCCGGCAACACCAGCCTGGAGACAATCTACCGAAACGGTGACGGTGGGCTCGTTGAAGCACGGGCGGCAGCCATACTGGATTTTAGAATTGTACAGGATCTGGCTCTGAGCCAGAAGATGGCTTTTGCGTATAAAATTAAAACCGGCACGCTACCGGCCAAAAACATTACTGTGGATAGCGCTCCTTATATGCTCTTGAACCGGATTATTGATGAAGATTTAGGCCAGTCGCCAACAGTCGATGTAGGGCAGATGATTGGTAAACTCATCTGGTTCACTGCCTACACTGCCAGTTCGATCCTTAACGCCGACTACGCGCTGGTTATGAAAGCGAACTTAGAAAAAATTTTAGCTAGAAGCCGCCGCGGCACGGCCTTCAATAGAGCCGAGCGTTCGGCCCAGGATGAAGCTAGCATACGCGGTTACCGAAATCCTCGTTCGCCAATGGGGTGAAACTGGCCTTAGCAGAGATATGCAATGGGTTCTATGTAAGGTTGCGGATTAGCTGTTGAGTTGGCGGAGGGCGTTCATGAAAGCGGCTTCGGTCAGGCTGACGTTCTCCGACTCGGACGTTTCGTACATAGCCCTCACGGCTTTGCTCATATACTCTTCGAGTTTCTGGTTAGTTTCCTTCTCGGCCATTTTGGTGCCCTGCTTGTTTTGCTGCCACTCCAGATAGCTTACTACCACGCCGCCGGCATTGGCGATAATGTCGGGTAGTACTTGGATGCCACGTTCATGCAGGCTGTCCTGGGCCGAATCGGTGACCGGGCCATTGGCAAGTTCGACCACGTACTTGGTCCGGATACCGGCCTGGTTGTCCTCGGTTACAGCGTTGCCGAGAGCGGCCAGTACCAGGATGTCCACGTCAAGAGCCAGTAGCTCATCATTGCTAATAAGTTTCACGCCGCCGTCCTTATAATCCGCAAACCTCCCCTTATCCTTTTTGAATTTAGCTATAGCTTGTACATCCAGGCCATCGGGATTATATACGGCATCCTTGGAATCACTGGCAGCTACTAATTTCCATTGGGGATAATCCTCAGCTGCCACGGTGGCAAAAAAAGCGCCGACATTGCCAAAACCCTGGATGGCATAGGTCAGTTCCTCGTTTTGCATTTTGTGATGCTTCAAAAAGGCAGCCAGCGTGATCACCCCACCCCGGCCAGTGGCAGCTTCCCGCCCTTCGATACCGCCGTTATCCAGGTTTTTACCGGTAAAGCTGGCATGACTGGTATCGCCGGTGCGTTGCTCATACTCATCGACCATCCAGCCAATGACCGTTGGGTTGGTGTTAACGTCGGGTGCCGGCACGTCTTTGTCCGGTCCGATGTGCTTTTCCAACCCGGCGACATATTTGCGGCTCAGCTCTTCCAGGTCTTTTTGTGATAAATCACGCGGCTCGACCACCACCCCGCCCTTGCCACCACCCAGCGGCAAACCAAGTACGGCGGTCTTTAAGCTCATCAACGTCGCCAGCGCCCGTACTTCGTCAAGCTCTACTTCCGGATGAAAACGAATACCGCCTTTGTATGGCCCTCGCTTGTTGTTGTGTTGCACGCGGTACGCTTGGTACGTCTTGCCGCCATCCATAACAATATCAAACTGGTGCTCGGCATTGCTCTTAAGCAAAGCTTCTATCTGTTCATCGCTATAGCCAAGTTTCTTGCCGGCTTGCCTTATCAGCTTTCTGGCCCGTTCCAACATGCTATACCTCCTCTAAACACTACAGCCCATGATTGATTGTAGCGCACATTTAATCAGTAATTGTCTCCTACATATTCTTACATACAGGAAAGAACTATTTTGTAAGAAACTTACTTGTAATCAACACACGTGAAGCGTATGAATACTGTTGAACGTGTTGGAAACTATAAAGGAGGACGGTCATGGCTAAAGAGACTACAAAACGGGTTGTGGAACCAAAGCATGTGCTAATCGATGAAGCCAAGCAACGGCAAAAGTACGGTGGGCTTAATATGGGTGCGGCTTTTTATGGCTGGCTGGTTTCTGTGGGCGTCGGCGTACTATTAACCGCGCTTTTAGCAGGCGCAGGTAGCGCTGTGGCATTAACTGCTAACACCACTGCTAGTAGCGTGGCACATCATGCAACCACCGTGGGTTTGGTAAGCGGCATTCTGCTGCTGCTCGCGCTGGCTATTGCCTACTATGCCGGTGGCTACGTGGCTGGCCGGATGTCGCGCTTTAACGGCGCCCGGCAAGGCATGGGAGTATGGGGTGTTGGTATTGTCGTAGCTATCTTGCTTGGTGCGGCCGGGGCGATTTTTGGTTCCGAGTACAATTTATTGCAACAGCTTAATCTGCCACATATCGCCGTTAAACAAGGCAGCTACACTACCGCAGGCATTGTGACACTGATTCTAGCCCTGCTGGTTTCACTCATTGCGGCGATAGTTGGCGGGGGCGTCGGTGTACGCTACCACCAAAAAGTCGACCGTACAGGTACTCGCGTTATCTAAGGTAAACACCTAAGGATAATAGGAAATGAAGACTCCTAGGAGATCTTCATGATAATCAATACTGGAGGGGCATCGCTCGAAATCTTAGCACCGATTTACGACGAGTTCCAGCGCTGGCGATTAATTATTGCTGATGAGTTTTTTGCCTACAAACAGAAAATATTAAGGTAGAATAGCAGCGTGAATACGTTCAGATCAAAGTATGGACTACTGGCAGGCACTGACTATGATGAAGCAATGCATGTTGCTCGTAGAGAATATCGAGCTATTCAACGCCGCAACCCACGGCGGCAACCGTATGTGCGCTCAAAGTATTTTAATGGCGACAAGGTATTCATTAATATCTTTTGGAATCACTTAGCTCAGAAGCGTAAAGGCGAACAAATGAAACGAGCCAAACTGCTGGTCGCTGCCATTGATTTATTGCGCAATACATCAATGCCACCCGAAACTATTTTTTCTAAAGGTAATTTGAATGAGTTGCTGCACCGATTTAGCGGCGAGACTAAAGATGGTCAGCCATTTTATGTACAGGTAAAAGAAAATAAGAAAAGCGACCGTAAAGACTTTATGTCAGTGTTTCCAAAAGGTAAACGGACAAAATAAAAAGGCCTTCCGCTGGGTAGCCTAGAAACTACGGTGCCGAAGGTCTTATCTACATACTAGCAAAAACTGCTGTTTATGTCAATCAGTTAGGGGGCTATGTGGAAACTATTGCAACTAGACTGGCTAGTAGTTCTGCTTTATGTATTGCAGAATTTCAGGCATGGTCTGCTGTTCGATAAAGTGCTTTCCTTCATGAATTTTAATTCGTTCTGGTTCGAGTTGTTCAGCTATGAACTCAAATTCTGATTGTGGAATATATGGGTCATCATCACCCCATATTAATGCTATTTTCTGTTGATTTGTCTTTATTCTGCTCCACTCCCAAGGTTCATCATAGTAGCCACTCTGTTTCTCCATATCATCATCTAAATGCGTGTAGCATGGCGATACTAAGATTGAGCCCAAAAGTGCGTTTTTTTCTGCATAACGCAAAGCAGCTACAGCTCCCGAAGACCAGCCGACAATAACATCATTCTTACCGACCTTTACATGCTCTTTCAAAAAGGGAATCCAATAATCAGAACGAGCAAGAATAGAATCAGGCATTGTTTCAAAAAACGTATCGTAGCCGAGCTTTTCGAGTTCGGCCCTTAGCCAGGGGGCCCATGAGGATGACCAGTGTGTGGTGTCATTCCCGTGAATATAAACAAATCGTGGTTGCATGAACCTAATTATAAATTAAAAATGCCACAACTGTTAGTTGCAGCATTCCTACTAGGTCTATCTGTGGAGGGCCTTGTGTTACTTAATTGCAATCAAAATATCAAAAGACGAGCCTTTTATAATCACTTTTGACGAAGCTGTAAGTAGCGCTGGATAGCCAGTGCTGTCCACAATCCGCAGTTCAATGCGGTCATTGTCAGTGAATACCATAATGAAAGACTGGCAAATACTATAATTTCCGGCACTAGAAATGTAGCCGTTAGTATACTCGTCGTAAGTCTTGGCTTCTGATGCCCCTTAATTGATGGCAGTAGCGCCACATTAAATGCAAGTAAACTTGCTGATAAAACAAAATCTTGCCAGTGATGCATAGAAGCACTATAGCAAAATGGAACCAAAACCGGTTTCTTGTACGCAATTATATTGTTGTACGAAATACTTGGAGGGCCATCGTCCATGCTGTTGCAACCGAAATTGCTAATTATCGGCCTGCGATAGTTGCTATCCCTCTATATCCCAACCGAAATAGACTTCTGAACGAGAAACTTTATCTTCATCAAATGTAATTATTTCTGTATTGCGACCCTTTGTGCCGTCGGACTTAACGAATTCGTAAGTAACGATAACTTCGTCGCCATGTTCTATTAGACGAACAAACTCAAAATTATGAAGGCTGCCTGCTCCAGGCCAACATTTCTCAAAGAAACCCTTTCGGTTTAAGAAAGGATCTGGGGGCGCCGAAAATATAAAGTTGGAAGACAGGAGCTCTTCTACAAAGCTTCGGTCGGCTTTTGAGAAAGCGATATAAAAACTTTTTGTCAGTTCAGTGTGGTTACTCATCTCTAAACTATAACAAACAAAAACTTCTCATAACAGAGGAGTTTAAGCATAAGCGGTATGGAGGGCCCAGTGGGACTCGAACCCACGACACCCTGCTTAAAAGGCAGGTGCTCTAACCGGCTGAGCTATGGGCCCTCGTTTCCGGTATTAAACGGGCTAAGTTAAATTGTAAGGTATTTTATCAACCGCTTAGCGCACAAGGTGCACATCATTAATTTTGCAGCGAAGCTGCGCCGGCTGAGCTATATGGCTCTCGTAAATCCCTCTAGTTACTGTAGTTGACAAAGTCTATACCAAAAGTATATACTTTTGGTATGAGTAAATATGCAGTTATAAATCTTAAGACGGATCCGGAGCTTAAAAAGTTGGCAGCAAAAACTGCCGATAAGTTAGGTATTAGTATAAGTGCGGTGCTGAATAATGAGCTGCGGCGCTTTGCTGCCGAACAGAGTGTGGCATTTGAAGTACCCGAGGTTCCTAACATTAAAACAGCTAAACAATTAGCCGCATCCAAAAAACAAATTGGCGTTGGCGACTACCACAAGTTTGACGACAACGAACAGTCGTTGGACTTCCTGAGTGACGCATTAAAGTAAGCAATGACAGTCGCCTATTCAAAAGCCTTCGTCAAGCAAGCTAAAAAACTGAGTCCGGAAATGCGCCTAAAGCTGCAGGAGCGTATAGCAGTGTTTAGCAACAATCCGTTGCACCCCAGCCTTCGCAACCACGCGCTAAAAGGCAAGTATAAAGAATATCGTAGCATTGACGTGACAGGTGATGTCAGAGCTCTCTATTTGCAGCGGAACGATGAAGCTATTTTTGACGCCATTGGCACGCATAGCCAGCTGTACGGCTAGGGACGCAGTGAAAATTATTGCGACTAATCTGAAGACTTATCCGTCAGTATTTGCAGCTTTTGTATAAGCCTGTCGGCCTCGCTTTCAGACAACGTATAGGTTAACTGCAATGTCTGCAGGTAGCCGGCAATCTCTTGTTCTAACCTCATTAACTCATCATGATTAGATGCTGGTTTACGATATTCATGCGCGAACGCTATTGCAGTCTTCTTCAAATTGTTAATAATAACGCCACCCGTGCTCGACGAGCCGATAATACCCTCCGAAGCACCACCCATGGTCAGTACATTAATATGCATAACTCTTTCCAGAAAACTATCCAATTCAGTATAGGAGGCCATGAGGGCAGTATAACAAAAGAAGTTTTCCATTATGCTTGGAGGGCTTTAGTGAAATCTATTGCAACCGGGTTACAAGCCAAACCTGTTATTTATATGGCGAGTACTCTGCCGCCAAGCTCAGCCTTATTATTGAGTGCTGGTCTGGCGTAAATCACAGAACCATCGCCATGTGTGATTATTATTTCACGTTGTAATTGAGCTGCCAAGTTCATTGAGCCCGAACCGTTACCCTGAACTTCAGGAATATTTATTTTACTAGCAAACGTACGGGCACGAATTAAGCCTTTTGCCTCATCCTTCCACGCCCACGTCATCTTCTTCCAACCTTTTGTATCTGCTAACGCAATAGCATCTACGGCCTCAGGATTTTCGAGCTGCTCATACTCCCAGTTTCCAAGATTACCTTTAAGACCTGCACGTAGCCAGTAGATGTCACCGTCTTGCCACGTGCTTATGTTGCCCTTTTTGCAGTGTATATTTTGGACTGGCTCGTCTTTTAGTTTGGAAAGTTGCCAAACAGCCCCTACCAGAACACTGCCTGCAAAATCTACTTCACCATTGGCATGATAGATGCTGACATCAACAGATGCCAAATCATTAACAAATACTGTTTCGTCATGTCCAATTTCAGCCGTTATTGATTTACGCTTTTCCAAATCAAGCTGGCTAGACTCGTCAACAATTAGACTTCCTAGATTACCAAACTTGCCCTGCTCGTTAACAAAAACTTGAAACAGGTAAGGCTTAAACATGTCCATGAGGTTTTATAAACCTGTTATTGAAGAAACTCATCTTCAATAGGTTGTCTTGCTCGGATAGTGGCTTCGGCGCGTGGCCCTACGCCTTCGTTAATGATACTTATAACTTCCTGCATGGTTCCGCCGTGCAAAGCCGCGGCGCACTCTTTCAAACTCTGTACTGTGCTGTTCCGCTGAACCTTCGGCGTAGGCTTGCCAGACCTGCACTCTTTCGTCATCATCACTTGCTCGTGCAAGCGCTTCATCCAAAATACTGGGGGGTTGCTTGCTAAATTCTGGTGCGGCCATGTAAATTCCTTACGTTACGTTGGAGGTGCGTCACTTGAAATGTTAGCACCGATTTATGATGAGTTCCAGCGTTGGCGTAAGTTGTTGCAGCTGGATTTCCAGACCTATCTAGTTCGCCACCGATCATCATTAGCAGCAAATAGAAAGCAATGATTCTCAATTAACTGATAGCTTTACTGAGCAACTCTGTCAGCGCCGTGGCAGACATATACTCAAATCGCAGACGTACGAGACGTTTCCGTACAATGCTTATTTGCTCTTCGGTGTATGTTTTGCTCTGTTCATGCTCAACTTCTGGCGACTCAGGCACTTCGCCTAAAGCCAAAGCAAAATCTCGCCCCGAAATGACGGGGATACCGTCAATCTCAGTTGGCGTGGGTGCTTCGTCGCCACGATCTAATGACGCAAGCAGATTAGTGTGGTAGTTTAGCTCATCGTTGTACACAGCTGCTCGATCTATATCCTGACCCTCTATATACAATGCTATGGTCTCTGTTGCATTAGTTGGGCCACTCTGCTTTACAAGATTATCGTAGCCTTTGGCAATGCATCGCCCAATATGATTTTGGAGCATGGTAGACATCAGACCGCGACTAGTAGCTTCTGTACACTGGAAATCATTCTGCCGCTCTTGATTAGCAAATGCGTAGTAGGCTGCGTACAGGCCTTGTGTCGCTGCATAGAGTGGATGGCCTTGGAGGGGATCGCCACCCGAGTAAAGACCGAGCGTTCCTTGAAAGTGGCGGTAATGATCATTAGGAAATAAGTCAGAATAATCGCGATTATTAGGATCCCAGCGCTCTGGATTACGACCAGCTCCTAGTACATCAGTGCTCGGTACTGCATCTGTTGGGATTAACTCAAGTGGCTCAAACGTTCGAGAGGACATGAGTGTATTATAACATTAATATGGTAATATTCAAACTGGAGGGGCATAGTGGAATCTATTGCAACTAAATTACCCTCATTTTAGTGAGCTGTTCAACCAATTGTTCATAAGAAATGAATAATACTCCTGTAAATCCGCACTCTTCCGCAGAACTTAGACTTTTTTCCTGGTCATCAATATAAATCAACTCGGATGGGTTTACCTGAAGTTCGCTTATGAAGTGTGCAAACGCT
>JBBPZG010000048.1:0-4545 GCA_038199095.1 Saccharimonadales bacterium (SeqCode) | reverse complement strand
TTCATTCTGGCGTTCCTTACTGAATGTCACGTTCCGCCAGGCATTGCCAATTTCCACATTAATACCAAATTTATTAGCCAGATATAAGGGGAACTCGGGCATAACGGAGGCACCTCCGGTAACAACAATCCGTTCAATCTTTGAGTTCACATAACGTGTGTGGAAGTACTTAATTGATTTTTCTATTTCTGTCGTCAATAAGTCGATGGTACCGCTGATGGAATGGAATATTTGTCCTTCCAATTTTTCGGTACTAAGCCCAAATCTAAAAACGAACTCTTCAGCCTGCTTTTCATCAATGTTTAAGTTCTGGGTAGCTGCCCGAACGATTGCTTCGACCCCATTTGCAATACTACGGGTTAAATGCGCTGCGCCGCCCATAACCACAACCAGGTCGGTCGCCCGCCGCCCAACGTCCAGAAACAATTGGCAGGCATCATCAGGTGTAGCCAGCGCCCGGACCATGGCCAAGTTATCGGGCTCAAACGCAATAACATTTAAGCCAACTGATTCCAACAGATCAAGCCGTCCTTCAACAAATTTATTTGGTACGCTGCTTAGCAGAATCTCCTGCTTGGTTGCATCGGCCGGTGAGTCGCCGATAAGCGCCCAGTCCATTTTGGATTCAGCCAGGGGAGTAGGAATAAGAGAGTCGGCTTGGTATCTTATGGCCTTTTTAAGCTCATTAGCAGAAAGACGCTCTACATCCGCCACGGTTGTAAAAACCCGGCTGGAGGGTATGCCAACAGCAACGTTCTTAGTACTGACATTGGCCTGCTTAACCAATTGAGCGACTGTTTGGGCCAGCTTTTGCTGATCAGCCTTTGACTCGCTGAGAGCAAGTTTACTTTCCAGCGGTACGTAAGCATATTTGGCCAATGTCTTTGTGCCGCCGCTGCTGCGCAGTTCTACTAACCGGACAGCAGTGCTGCCAATATCAAGACCAAAGAACTCAGATGTGCCACCGGATAACAAGCTCATAGTCTAACCCCGGCCAGATTTGGCATAGGCATATAATTCGTCTTCATCAGACAAATTATAGCATAAGTACAATGAGCTGCCTGCTGCCTAGTACCGCTGTGATTCCCACCCATTTCTTCTATATTTTCCTGTTTACTTTTACCTTTTTACTCAAGTTACCCTCATTGTATCATAGCACCGGTGACAAACTGGTAATGTACTCGTATTTGCCGGTGGATGGTCCTGAGGAAGGCGGCAGCGACGGCTGGGCCAGATAAAGTTCAGGGCTAAAGTTGAAGATCTCAGCCGCGCACTCGCCATTTTGTGCCGGGCCACTGTCTGTACAATCAGGTGAGCTTGCCGGCCTTGTAGCGTTTAAGCGTTCCCCTGGATAACTATTGCGCAGAGAGCCAAATGATCTGAGAAGCCAGACGTGTTGTGCTACAAAAGCTCCATTCACAACTAACTGATTTTGGCATAATGGTATTAAGTCCTTGTAGGCAATGGGTGAACCCACAGCATCGCCACAGGTGTATATATTACCGCCTGGTCCGGATCCGTCTGTGTTAGCTGGCTGGGACACATACATACCATCTAATTGCTTAACGCCTGGATCTATAGATATGCTGCCACCTTTGGTAATAATGTACAACGAAGGTATTTTGCTAATACTGCCAGCAATATCCCAGTTTGGATTACGGTATTTTATATCTCCCGCTATGTGCACATTGCCACTTACATATATAACTATATTGGTTGCATTACCAAGCGTTGTGCGGTTGATAGTCAGTGTGCCTGTACCGCTACCGCCAGGATTATAGTACTGTGTGCTATTTCCGTAGCCATCAGGAAGATCCACGCCGCCACCTACAAGAGTGTTTTTATTTTCAGATGTGTCCGGCGGCTTAGTATCAAAATAGTTGGGTACGCAATGTGTACCGCCCAGATTACCGCCCAAACCCGGACTTCCCGACCCGCTAGATACATTCTCATTCGAGAAAGACAATCCGGCAGAACCCGTCGGAGTTGACTGACGAAGTATAGCGCTACCAAACCCTTCTATGCGATCAATGGATAAAGCTCCTATCTGCACACCAGAACCTGTTGGTTTCATACCAGTGTTGTTAACAAACCCGTTTATACCGCCATGTTTAGTTGTACAGTTAGCGCCAAAGCCGCCACCGGCCGAAACATCACTGCCAAACGTATGCACATACGGCTCATTTACCACTTTTAGACACGAGCCTGAATTAGCAGTACTATCTGCCAGAGGAACTATGTCGCCGTCGGGGCCAGCCCAGCCTACAGCCGGACTAATTGTCACATGGGCACAATAGTTATCCCCTGCTCTTATATCCGAATTTGGATATGAAAACATATCGTCAGGTGGTGTCCCATAGACATGTGCGTTATTAATAATTCCTTGAACAATTGCTTGCGCGCTCCCGTAGCGGTCCCGAGTCAGCCAGCTTGATGCAGTGGCCGTAACATCCGGCGGCTCTGTCTTATACCCGCCCGTCTGCCAATTAACGGTCGTAGGGTTTTCGTCAGTCGGATTACCGGATACCGGGCCGGCCTTTGGCTGAATATTAAAGTGCTGGTAAACGTCAACAAATGTCGCTGCACCACAAACTGGTCCAAGTCCAAAGCGTCCATAATAATCAGAATAGCCAGATAGTGGATATCTGCCAATGGCACCGGGAGCAGGTACTTGAAAGTCAAGAGTGTACAAAGCACCTGGATTACCTGGCCAACCAGCAGGGATAGGCGAAGGGTTTCCGGCATATGCTAGCGGTACAGGAGGACCATTCGCATTAGTTATGGCCAGGCCATTTCCGGCAATATTATTAGGCAAAGGCATCCTGCCGGTATTGTAAATGGTGGCCTCGGCAGGAAAGTTTTTGCCTGCCTCTACACCACTGGGCCTATTCGGTATAGTGCCAAAAAACTTAATGGTACAGGCGGCTGAATAGCAGTTTGACTCAAGATACGATGATGGATTAATTCTATAGGTATACTGCCATTTATTAGCGCCGGCCGCACCTGTATTCTGCCATCGCTCAACTGCAACCTCCCAATCCGGACCTTGCACCCTGTCTTGGGGATAATTAAAGGGCCAGGTGGCATTAGGACTGTCTCCAGTCTGTAAATACGGCTGGGCAACCTGCCCAGGTGCCGTCCCCCAATCCGATTCGTTAGCCGGGCCATTAGCACGTTTCTTACCATTAGCATAACTATGTGCAGGGGTAAACGCCCCGCCACGGCCAGCTCGCGAATAAACATGGAACCGGAACTTGGAGTTCTTGGCAATGGGACTACCAGCCCCACCATATGTAAACGTCGTACAGTTTTGATCAACACGCGGTGGCGTTGGACCAGGCCCTGGTCCATCCGGGAAACAGTCAATCGAGTTATTAAAGGAGTCGCCGGGCAGTCTGTACTGTATACCATTGGACTCATAAATATGTCTCAGAACCACTACATATTTATGGCCGCCCTTAACCGGAATATCCCAGTTATAAGTCGTGGACTCACCGCCACTACCATATTTATAAAAGTCTCTATGCCAATTTCCGCCGCTATAAACACCGTTTTTGTTATATTCATAAACATCTGCCTTTACCGGGTTCTCATACCCCTGCTCTTCCAAGCCGGCATCCAGATCATGGAATGTCAGCCTATAATTACGGCGTGGAGCGTTCTGGTCAAGCGTACAGCCCGGCGCAAAGCCTAAGCGGTAATCACCGGCCGGACCCGGTCTGGGGCTGGTCCCGTTGCTGCTTAAGGTAGCCGTCCAATCGCTGTCATAATAAGATATCTTGGCACCTGGCGCGCTTAACCAGTAAAAATTAAAGCCGTGGCCGCCGGTTATCTGCCCTTCAAACTGTACCGCATAAAGGCCGGCGTATGGTTTCAGGGTACCTTGGGCGTTGAGCGGTACACGGCTTGAAGGGGGCAGTTTTCTAAGACGTATGGTATAGTCGACACAGCGCACCTTGGCATCATCTCCACTCCATATTGAGTTTTTTGTAAAATCTACCCAGGGTGTACTGCTTTTAATTCCATTCTTATAATAATAACCGTCACTGCTACCTACCTGGTTCACATCCGTAACGGCATCCAAAGGATAAACGTCGTATCTGGTTGTAACATCACTGGCTGCTTCAAGTGAATTGTCGTCTTTGCATCTGGCTCCATTGAAGATGTGAATATCCACATCTTTATTCGGAGAGTAGATGCGGGTGTTATTCCAGGGTGATTGTAATAAGGTACCCGGACCCGCTCTTGTAAGTAGCAGCTTTATCTCGCCGCCCCGCTCAAAATCGCCCGGATAGGGCATTTGCGACGTGGGGCTGGGCACGGTGCCGGGAGCACCGGATCCCGCAGAGGCCGAGCCGCCCATCAGCCCAAAGAACAAAATTGCCAAAGCCAGTGCTGCTATAAGTTTCAGGTTTATACTTAGAGTATATTTATTTGCGTAGTTCATTTATGCGGCTTTCTATTTTAGCTTTATCCCAAGTATACACAACCTTTTCTTGGGTGGTATCAGGTATTGCCGTTTGGGCAGGATCATATACCTTATCG
>JBBPZG010000047.1:0-2278 GCA_038199095.1 Saccharimonadales bacterium (SeqCode) | reverse complement strand
GGGATTACTCCCCCCTATCGATTTAGCAAACCGACCCCTTCAGCCACTTGGGTACCTCTCCAGGCGTGCCTTCTTTTGTACAGCGTATTGTACCGTGAATTACTTCTTGGCGGAAGGGGTGGGATTCGAACCCACGGTACCGTTGCCGGCACGACGGTTTTCAAGACCGTTTCCATCGACCACTCGGACACCCTTCCGTAACTGTGCCTCAAGCGAAACAGCGTGTTTTGCTTGAGGATCCCTTAACAGAGGTGATTATATAGCTTCCTGCCGGGAAAGCCAATACTATAAGCCGGCTTTCTCGGGCTCGGCATATATTTTCGCTTATCGCGAAAATATAACAGCCGCAGCTAACATCTTCAAAATGCGGTACAATAATGCTTATGCCAGATACCGAAAACGACACCGCTCAAACTGTGCTCCAACATCCCGCCCAAACCAGTTCTGGTTCTGAATCGCCAGATGCGCCAAAGCCATCTGAAGCTGAGCCTTCAGCTTCGCAAGGATCCGATAGTAATTTTAATGATTCTGCTTTTGACCCTCTGCCCGATACAACGAAGGGGGGTAGCCAAAGCATTACTTGGATGGCTTCGGAATTCGTGCACCATGAGAAATCCACAGGATGGTATGTCATGTTAGCCGTGGGCTCACTGCTCTTAGCTGCGCTTGTATTTATTCTAACTAAAGATGCAGTGTCTGTGGGCGTGGTGATAATTGCCGGCTTATTATTGGGTACATATGGTGCTCACCAACCGAGGCAGCTCAAGTACAGACTGGATAACCAGGGGGTTGGAGTTGGCGCTAAATATTACAGATACGACGAGTTT
Source organism: Saccharimonadales bacterium (SeqCode) (assembly GCA_038199095.1). Lineage (GTDB taxonomy): Bacteria > Patescibacteriota > Saccharimonadia > Saccharimonadales > UBA4665 > JBBPZG01. Next base: position 1,451 of record JBBPZG010000047.1, on the reverse strand, counting down.
AAATCCTTCTCAATTGTGCCCGAAGGCGTTTTTTCTAGCATAGTTTTCATGCCGCTGAAGCGTTTCGGGTTGCCTACCACCATATATTACGCGCCCGAAGACGAAGAGAATATACTTGCAATCCTGGCCGATAAGCTGCCAGTTGAGGGACACAGGCACGACGCGTTTGACCGACTGATTCGACGCATCCGATTTTAAAAAACATCTGAAAGAAAGTATCAGATGTTTTTACTTTAGTTTAGGCCGGGGCCGCTATCTTAGGCCAAAGCGTTCTTTACGACTCAGTTTGCGCTCCATTCGATGTATAAAGTCATGTTTGGCATGCTTAGCATCCCATTTTTCAAAGTTTTCCATTAATGATTCGGCTTCTTCATTAGACATATTGCTTCTCCTTTTAGTTTTACGTGATCTATTATTAAACTTAAGCTTTATAACGGGCTGTAAGCTTTTTTACTTTAAAATAATAGCTGAGTATTATCTAAGGTATTCACGCCACCAGACCCGGGGCCTACCTGCCGCTCTGCTACGTGTTGCTGTGGTGCTAACCATGATAAACACCTCCCAAGATGTCTTAAAACCACCATTAATATCATAAGCCACCACTAGGTAGGTTGGCTGTTAATTTTCTTACAACGTTTGACGTGTCTTATTTATCTTATTTAGGAGCTTTTAGCTGAGATAGCAGCTCTTTTATAAGCTCCAGCTGCTGGCGATTGATGGTCATCAGTTCCTCAACCTCCTTTTTGGCTTCTACGTTTGTCTCGTAATCATGCTGTGCCATAGCTGCACTAATACTGTCGGCCCGCTTAGCTGCAATGAGCAGAATTGAACCTTGCAAAGCCGCCAGCATAGACAGGAATAGGTTCAGGAGTATAAAAGGGTACTTATCCCAATGATAAAAGCCGCTAATGCTATTAGCTAGTGCCCAAGCCGTTAAAACAAAGACAAAGCTAAAAACGAAGCCCCAGCTCCCCATACCGTTACGTACTTTATCAGCAGCGCGCTCACCCCGCGATAGGCTTTGCTTATGCGCCCTATGCCAATTACCTGTACTCATATTTGGAGTATAACATGAAGGTTATCTAGTATCTGGTTTCAAAAAAGATAAGCTATTTTAGTACGGACTTACTTGTGGGCTTTACTCCATCGTCTCAACCCGGGTATCTCTTTAACGAAATAATTAGCCATAAAGCTTGGCATGTGCATGTCACTTTTCATCATCTGTTTAACCTTGGTCTGCATTTGTTCAGCTGTTATGTCGGGTTCCGTGAATTGTCCGTTGCCGTAGCAGTTGCTACAGTACTCGCTACTTTTAATACCATCCTTTTCCGTACCGCCCCTGCCCTTATCTTTCGACAACGGCATACCGCAGCTCTGGCAAAACGGCCCTTTTGGTCCTAGCATAGCTCTACCTCTGTTAGATTACTGCTCACACCTAGTATGAGGTCTAT
>JBBPZG010000046.1:0-2483 GCA_038199095.1 Saccharimonadales bacterium (SeqCode) | reverse complement strand
TCCAGAACTTTACCCAGAACATGAACGTTATGACCAAGCATAACGGCGTACCCGGCGACTTCTTCGGCCGCGAGGATATGCTTAAGAGTATCGAAGAGATCGTAGTATGAGCGACCAGTCCACTAGCGTAGATGCGCAGCAGGTGATTGATGGCAGTACGGCGCCGCAAACTAAAACTGAAAAGGAAACCCAGCAGGCGGTTGCGGATTATAGCCATGTTGAAGCTAATGGCCAGCTAAGCATGCGCGTAAAGGTGTACTCGCCATTCCGCGATTATTATGATGGCCAGGCTTTTAGCGTTTCAGCCGAAAATACTACCGGACCCTTTGATATCCTGCCCAAGCACCATAACTTTATTTCGCTGCTTAGCCCGTGTGAGGTAATTGTGCGCAGCGTCAACAAAGGCGACCAGAAGGTCCGTATCTCGGGCGGTATCATGCACGTCAAAGCCGACCGCGTCATCGTCTTCCTCGACGTCTAGATGGTACGTATAGCTTAAGTGAGCACGATTAGGGAGTGAACGCCGGAGTTAAGTCGCTGGCTGTTCTTGAGTTTCAAGCTCGTCGTATTTTGTCATTATCAAAATACCCAAGCCTACTCCCAAAGCCATATATTCTGCCTGGATGGGATCCATACCCTAGAAACTAGATTCTTTTTAATGTTGTCTACCCTATGGCTATAAGCAGGCTCAATTTCATTGAGCCGTGTAAAAATATTTTCATGACTTGGCATTTCCGAGCTTACGGTGGCATAAAGCGCCTCGGTCATACGCATATGATCAAATGTACTTTCTGTTGGTCCTGACATACGCCTCTCTACTTATAGTGGGCTAATAATACCATAATACTGGTAATTTTACAAGCTACAAATCTGTAGATTCTAGCCGACGATAAAGTAGTCGAAGGCGAAGGAAGTGCCGGCGGGGGCAGGGCTGGCGACGCAGATGCTGAAGTTGGTACTGGTACGGTTGACGTAATAGGTAAGGTTGCCGGCACCTGACCCGACGGGCGTTAATAAGATATGTGGTGTGTTATTGAATTTCTGAGTGAAGTTAACCGTTACGAAGCAACCGGCTGCCGGGCTGCTGCCGACGTTAATGCTGACCGAGCCGGCCGTATCGGAACCGCTGACGCTGGCTGTGCCGCCGCCGCCCAGAGCCGGGCCGTTGGAACGGCTGGGTGTGCCACCGCCGATGTTAATATGGTGGGTTAGCGTTAGATCGCCGTTAAGCTGTAAATTTGAGGTAGTAACCTGCGGTGCGGTTACAGGACCGCTAAAGCTGCCGTTACCGTTGACCTGAAGGCTTTTGGCGATAGTCGTAGCGCCTTGGATGGCGGTGTCGCCGGCAACCGAAAAGTTTTTGTTAACCTGGGTTTGGCCTAGTTGTGTAACGCCGGAAACGGTCAGGTTAGTTAAGCCGACGGTGCCACCAATCTGCAGATTACCGGCAACTTCAAGATCCTGCCGCACCAGTACTTTGCCGGCGAAGACAGCGCTGGACTGCACATTAAGTACCTGCTGGCTGTTGCCGACAGTAGCATCGCTGTTGGCGACCTGCTTAAGCGTGGCCTGGGTAAGCGACTGGGTTTTGAGGGTAGCCGTAGTGGCGGCTTTTTTACTCTGGAAGTAGGCGATGCCGATGATTATGCCGGCAATCAGTAATAGGAAAAGAAATAACAGCAGGTAAATATTAAAACGCCTGAAGAAGCCCTTAATACCCGCGTCTTTAGAGGGTGGTACGGCTGTGGGGGCAGCCGGGCTTCCAGAAGTAGCATCAACGGTTTGATCACTGGAGGGGGTTTCTAGGGCGTTAACATCACTGTCCGGCTCTTCCAGGACGTTCTCGTCTGTCTGCTCGTCCGCCGCCGGCGGGGTTTGGTTTGGATCCATATTTTTATCTTATATTCACACTATGTACCCTCTTATCATACTAAAATAGCGGATAAGCGTAAACAGATTGCTATAATTAGAGTAGGTATGGTCAAACACAAACAAATAATAGCCGTTTCTTTCCGGCGTGTAACAGGCAATAAATTACACATTGCCAGCCGGTTTTTTAGTCTCTGCCTATTGTTCGTCATGGCTGCGCCAGTAGTGGCCTTTGCCGCCCAGTCGGCCTCAAATAACTACCAGGTTAACGAAGTCTTTTTTGGGAGCGGCGGCGAACTGAATGCCTGCTCGGCAAGTTACTGTTCCAAGCAGTCGGCCGGTGAGCTAGCGGCCGGCAATACGGCCAGCGCCAACTACCAGGCCCAAGCCGGCTTCAATACTGACCGCACACCGTACATACAGTTCACAGTCAGCAATACTAATGTTAGCCTCGGTACTCTGACTGCCAACAGTACCAAAACGGCTACTTCCACTTTCTCGGTCAAAGCCTACTTGTCACACGGCTACACGGTTATCAATGCCTCTGACCCACCATCTAACAACGCTTACACCATGCAGACGCTGATTATACCGGCGGCCTCTGCAGCCGGCAC
>JBBPZG010000045.1:0-7593 GCA_038199095.1 Saccharimonadales bacterium (SeqCode) | reverse complement strand
CTTGATGGTGGCAGTAACAAGGCTCTATTTGAAGGATTTGGTCTTCAGATCGCGGCTGGTGAAAAGATAGGGCTGGTCGGACCAAGTGGCGGTGGTAAGACAACGATTACCAGGTTGTTGCTCAGGTTTATGGACATCCAAGATGGAACTATTATGATTGACGGCCAGGATATTCGCGATATCAAGCAGCAGGATCTGCGGCGGGCGATCGCCTATGTGCCGCAGGAGCCACTACTCTTTCACCGAACAATTGCCGAAAATATCGCATACGGTCAATCAGAGGCAGAGATGAAAGCTGTTGAAGTAGCCGCCAAGCACGCCCATGCCACCGAGTTCATAGACACCCTGCCACACGGCTATAACACGCTGGTCGGTGAACGCGGTGTCAAACTGAGCGGTGGCCAAAGGCAACGCGTGGCGATTGCCCGGGCTATGCTCAAAAATGCACCGATCCTGGTATTAGATGAAGCTACCTCGGCACTGGATAGTGAGAGCGAAGTGCTGATTCAAGACGCCCTATGGAAACTGATGGAAGGCCGGACCGCCATTGTCATCGCCCACCGCTTAAGCACCATCCAGAAGATGGATCGCATTATCGTGCTCGAAGACGGCCGGATTGTCGAGCAAGGCAGCCACAAAGACCTGCTTTACCAAAAGGGTGTGTACGCTAAACTCTGGGCCCACCAATCGGGCGGTTTCATGGAGGACTAAACTACCCCCAGGCTTACTGCTTGGTAGGGTTGTGGCCTTGCTCTTTGTCTTCGAACTCTTTTTTGCCACCGGGACGGATTTCGTCTTTCTGACTGTCCTGGTCATCATCTTCGGCACTGCCGGCCTCTGATTCAACTGCTTCTTCGTCGCCTGGTTCGGCATCGCCGCCAGCCGCATCGTTAGCAGCCTGCAGGGCACTTGGTTCGTAAACGGTAGCCACAGAGTGCTCGGCTTCGACTTCTACTTCGACACCTTCCGGTATAGTCAGGTCGGCTATTGTTACATGGTCACCAACTTCCACTAGTTTTTCGGCATCATATTCTAAGAAGTCTGGTAATTTATCAGCTAGGGCTTTCACGGAAACTGTTTCTAACTGGCTGAGTACAATAAAGCCGGCGCGCTCCGCTGGGCTGGATTCATTACCTTCGTCATAACGCGGCCGAATTGGTATTTCGGCTTCAACTTTTTGGTTTTTATCAACAGCGTTAAAGACTACGTGCTTGAGTAAGTTCTTCTTTGGGTCAAATTCAGCGGTCTTGATTAGTGCCACATACGACTGGCTACCGGCCTTGAGCTGGATAGGGTGGTGTTTGCCGGCTTGCTGCCAGGCTTTCATCATAGGCACGTAACCGGCCTGCACAATGACTGAGTCCTTGCCATGGTCATGGATAACCGCCGGCACCTGGCCATCACGCCGCAAATGCTTCACAGCTTTGCCGGTAACTTCGCGCGGCTCCAGAGTCAAACTAATAGCATCTTGGGCCATAAATCTAAAAATCTCCTTAACTTACTGACTATTATAACAGATGTAAACGCTGTTTCCTATGGTTAGTAACAAGTTTAGGACAGCCTCCCCTTCCCTGTGTCATCTCAAACTTGATTTGGGATCCAATCAGTTTGTATCCCGACGTGTCGGGATGCCTTGCTTCCGCATTAAAGGAAAACTGATTAAAAACTACCGTATTTGTAAGCCGCGTGAACAAAAGCAATATGAGAGCGGGTAGCCGCTTGGTGAACCCACTAAGCTTCAGTGAAGCTTAGTGTAGACACGAGCGGAGTGCCTTACGGTACTTAGATAGTCCATGCGGTGGTTTTTTGTGTTACTTTTTTTGCCATCAAAAAGTAATGGGAGAGAAAGGGGTGGTTGAGACTACGGGAGAGAGGTATGTCTCTTGTGTACTGAGTGTTCGTATGGGTCCCGGACTACATCCGGGATGACGTGAGAGAGAAAGTCTTTGCTGACCTGCGGATGGGGGCCTGAAACTGGTTCAGGATGACGGACGGAGCGGTGCTGGACGGATGCAGGCGAAACGGTTAGGCTTAGAACATGCTTAGTGTTGCCCATATTATCCAGACTGGCGGATTACTGCTGATTGCGGCGATTATTTTTGGCGAGTCTGGTATGTTTATCGGCTTCTTCTTCCCTGGTGACACATGATTGTTGAGCGCCGGCGTGTTTGCCGCCCAAGGTAAGCTAGCCTTAGCTACGCTGTTGCCGGTGGTGGCCATCGCGGCGATTGTAGGCGACAACCTGGGTTACTTAATTGGCAAGCGCTTTGGACGACAGCTATTCGAGCGGCCCGATAGCCTCGTGTTCAAGCCGGAATACCTGCACCGAGCCGAGGGTTTCTTTACTCGCTATGGCAGCAAAGCCATGCTTTTTGCCCACTTTGTGCCCATAGTGCGAACTTTTGCACCAGCCGCCGCTGGGATTGCCAACATGAACTACAAAAAGTTCTTCTTCTTTGATGCTATTGGCGATATAGTCTGGGCGGTAATTGTAACGCTCATCGGCTACTGGTTCGGCACAAAAATCCCCAATATTGACCACTACATCCTCTTAGCCGTCGCGCTGGTCATGCTTATCACCCTTGGTCCGACCCTGTACCACCTAACTAAAGCCATACGCAAAAAGCGACAGACCAGATCTGCTAATAGCTCAAAAAAGTAGATAGAGTCTGACTATCTGAAGAGCCGTAACTTAGCCCTTGTCACTTCGCCGCTGCCTAGAGCGTATAGCGCTAAGCATAAATTCGTCGTCACTGGGATAGCTATGGCAAACTAATTTGCCGCTTGGGCAATCCAGTTCTACGGCCAGCACGGTATTACTTTGCGGGCTCCACTGCTTTCGAAGCCTATCCTCTGGCTGGCTGTATTCGTCTAAGTACTGTAGTACGGCGATTTCAGCTTCCAATTTGTCTGTGTCAGTACCGTACTCTTTACCATCAACTAGCGCGGGAGCAGCGCCGCCCAGCCATACGTCAGTCTGCGCCGGCTCGCCTAAACTCGGCAAACCAGCTATGGCGTCCAAAAAACTCTGGCGATTATTAAATCTTGACGGCTCGCCCTCGTCAAAAGATATTGCACTAAAGTGGCCGAGCAATCCGCGGCTTGTTAGCTGGTTGTGGGCTGCTAATACGATACAAGTAGCCACACCGCTGGTCGCCAACTGCTGCTCACTGACCGACCATTCGCCCATATCCAGGTCGTTAGCGAATCGTTCGGGCGCAAAGAGTTCCGTTGCCGCTTCAGGCGTAGTATACTGCTTATATTCATATATCATATGCTGTATTATAGCATATTTGTCAAGTATTGGCCAGTATAACTGTCTCTAACTTTAGCGACCTGCTCCGGTGTACCTGCGGCGATAATCTGACCGCCGCCATTGCCGCCTTCGGGGCCCATGTCAATCAGCCAGTCGGCATTTTTGATAACGTCCAGATTATGCTCGATCACTACCATGCTGTTGCCGGCATCAACTAGGGCGTGAAGCATGTGGAGCAGTTTGTCTACGTCGGCCATATGTAAGCCGGTCGTCGGTTCGTCCAAAATATATAAAGTCCGCCCGGTTGGCCGACGGGATAATTCGGTAGAAAGCTTAATGCGCTGGGCCTCCCCGCCACTTAGTGTCGTAGCTGACTGGCCAAGCGCAATATAGCCCAAGCCGACATCTACTAGGGTCTGCAGTTTGCGGGCAATGCTGGGAATGTTGCCGAAGAATTCCAGGGCTTGTTCACAGGTCATAGCCAGCACATCGGCGATGGTCTTGCCCTTGTAATGGATTTCCAGGGCTTCGCGGTTGTAGCGCTGGCCATGGCAGACTTCGCATGGTACATACACGTCGGGCAGGAAGTGCATTTCTATCTTGATGATGCCATCGCCGGCGCAGTTTTCGCAGCGGCCGCCGCGGACGTTAAAGCTAAAGCGTCCTGCTGAGTAGCCGCGTAATTTTGCCTCAGGCATTTGGGCAAACAGTTCCCGGATGGGCGTAAACAGCCCCGTATACGTGGCCGGGTTAGAACGCGGCGTGCGGCCAATTGGTGACTGGTCGATGATAATGGCCTTGTCGAGCAGTTTGATGCCTTCGATATCATCGTGCTTGCCAGGTACGGTGCTGGCACGGTGCAGCCGGGCTAACAATTCTTTGGCCAGAATGTCGTTGATCAAGCTGGATTTACCGGAACCGCTGACGCCGCTGACTACGACCAACTTGCCGAGCGGTATTACGGCATCGATATTCTGCAGATTATTCTCGCGGGCGCCTTTGATAACCAGTGATGTACCATTACCGGACCGGCGCTTTTTAGGTACGGCAATCGATTTGATGCCCGATAAATACTCGGCGGTAATACTGCCTTTGGTTTTGGCGACCATTTCGGGCGAACCGGCCGCCACGATTTTACCACCATGAATGCCGGCGCCAGGTCCAATATCTAGTAGGTAGTCGGCGGTACGGATAGTTTCCTCGTCGTGCTCCACGACGATCACGGTATTACCGAGGGACTTAAGGTGCTGCAGGGTACGGATCAGCCGGGCGTTGTCGCGCTGGTGCAGGCCGATGCTCGGTTCGTCCAACACATACAGTACGCCCATCAAGCCGGAACCAATCTGGGTAGCCAGCCGGATGCGTTGGGCTTCGCCGCCGCTCAGCGTGGTGGCACCCCGCAGCAAGTTCAGATAATTCAGGCCGACGTCGACTAGGAACTGCAGGCGGGCGCCGATTTCTTTCAGTATCAGCTGGGCAATTTTGGCTTCTCTATCATTGAGCTTGAGGTTTTTGAACCAGTTCAGGGCATCATCAATCGACAGCTGGCAGACATCCATAATTGATTGCGTACCGAGGGTAATCGCCAACACTTCCGGCTTCAGGCGCAGACCGTGACAGGCGTGGCAGGGGCGCTCCTGCATGAACCGTTCAATGTCGCGGCGGATAAAGTCACTGTCGGTTTCTTTGTGCCGGCGCTCCAGGTTCGGTACCACGCCCTCGTAGGTGGTTTCAAACGAGCGGCCTAGGCCCAGCCCCACCCGGTAGGTCTCTTTGCCTGTTCCATACATAACTAGTTCGAGCTGTTCGAGTGTGAGTTCGCTGGTTGGTACGTGCAGGCTAAAGCGGTGTTTTTCGGCCACGGCCTGCAACTTTTTCATGTACCAGTTATCGACGTTGATGCGGTTATAAGGGCGGATAGCGCCTTCGGCAATAGTCAGCTTGCCGTTAGGGATTACCATCTCCGGATCAACCTCTAGCCGCGAACCTAGACCAGTACAGACCGGGCAGGCGCCGTGCGGCGAGTTGAAGCTAAAGGTACGCGGCTCGAGCTCCGGAATGGTAATCTCCGGATGGTTCGGGCAGGCGTACATTAAACTGTAGGTCCAGGTCTCATTAGCGTCAGCGTCCAGCACCACCAGCTTGCCTTCGGCAACTTCCAAGGCCTGCTCGACCGACTGGACGAGCCGGCTGCGGCTGTCTTCGTCATTCACCAGGCGGTCGACCACGACTTCGATACGGTGGCGGTACTTTTTGTCCAGCGTCGGAAACTCGTCGAGTGCGTAGACCACGCCATCTACACGTACACGCGCAAAGCCAGCCCGCTGATATTGCTCTGGAATATGCTCAAAGGCACCCTTCTTGTCGATAACTATAGGTGCCAGGATCATCAACCGTTTGCCGGCCGTCGTAGCATTGATCTGGTCAATGATACCAGTACTCGTCTGGCGTACCACCGGGTTGCCGTCAACCGGACAGTGCGGCACGCCGATGCGCGCAAATAACAGACGCAGGTAATCATAAATTTCTGTCACCGTCGCCACCGTAGAGCGCGGGTTGCGTGAGGTAGACTTCTGGTCGATAGAAATGGCCGGGCTCAAGCCGTCAATCTGGTCAACGTCGGGCTTCTCCATCAGCCCCAAAAACTGCCGGGCATACGAACTCAGCGATTCCACGTAGCGGCGCTGCCCCTCGGCATAAATCGTATCAAATGCCAGGCTCGATTTTCCCGAGCCGCTCAAACCGGTAATCACCACCAGTTGGTTGCGCGGAATGCTTACGTCAACGTTCTTCAAATTGTGCTCGCGGGCACCTTTAACTACAATCTGGTCGGCCACAAATTCTCCCTCCAAATGGTCCTCTCAACTAAACGTCAACAGGGGTCTATTATACAGAGAACTCAAGGAAAAATCGAGAGCTTAAGTCTTCGACACCCAAAACCTCGTCGTCCCCGTGAATGCGGGGATCCAGTATACTGTAGGGTACTCCTTGTCTGACTGGATTCCCAATCTAGGTGGGAATGACAAGGGAGGTTGTGAGAGTCAAGTTTTAGACTACGTACTGGAGTTGGGAGTCTAGGCTACGGATCGGTAGCTCAATGGGCCGGGCCGCGTATTCAGTGCCGTGAAGACAGACTACCGGATCCCCCAACATGGCCTGATGGGGCAATAACTCTTCCTTCAACAAGCTCAACTCAATAAGCTGCAACTCCTTTCCCTTAAACGGCAGACGACTATCTTTTTCGATTAAGGTAACCGCCGGCTCCCCCAATACCCCATCTGGAGTCAGCCAGGGATTAGTTTCGGTAATAGCATCTCGGTACAAAGCGCGTTCACTGGCAAGCTGCTGCAAGCTCGATGCGCTACCAGTCACGCCGTTGTTTGAATACTTTGCTTTATCGCCCCGCCACCCGCTCACACGAGCTACCACGACTTGCTTTGGAGCATTCGGTATACTATTTTTTAACCCAGCATACTCTGCACCACAAGCTAGACTGCCCAACTCTACCGGCAATTTTGGGGGAACCCCTTGGAGTAGTTGGTAGAGGCGTTCCTGGAGAATACCCGCCAGCCGTTCCATGGCGACTTGACGCTGGTCATAACGATAGAGATCCCGGGATTCCTCGGCTAGAACGGTATGCTGCACCTGTACCACCCTTAAAGATTCCGGACGGACTATATGCTGCCTGCTACGGGTGCTGTCCGGTAGGCCTTTGCCGAGCGCCCGGTGTATGGTTTTCCAGTAAGCGCGTTTGGCTTCGTCATCTTTCCATACTATTGGTCTTTCGACAGAAACCGTTGGGGAAAAAGCTGGCGGTGATTCCGGCCGGCGCTTATTGTTAAGGCGACCACGTGGATAACCAATTTTACTTGCCCGACTCATTGCCATAGCTGCCCCTTCTATATTGTCTAGCGCTTGCCTGTAGTGTACTCAAACTGAAGCGATGACGCTATATGTGCTGCTTATGTTTTGTAGTGATATAGACAATCTTTATCATCTGTTTTATGGCATGTATTCTCTGCGATTTTCCATAAGATTTTAATGATTAAATTACAACATCAGCAGCTGGGGATAGTCCTCTGCCATCCTCAGCTTGGACTGGGATCCAAAAAACATTCCGCAACAGATTGAACCCATTTCAAAACTCCATTTCGCCTAAAAACACCACCTCTCCGGCTGCAAAAGCTCTATCGCTCGTCAACGTAACTTCAGTTACGCTTCCTTCCACTAAAACCTTTTCGCTCGAAGATCTGGCATTTTCGGCTGAAAGCGGGTTTTGAAATGGGTTCAATACAGATTAACAGAGAGTAAGTAACAAAAAATATCAAAACCCAGAG
>JBBPZG010000044.1:0-2221 GCA_038199095.1 Saccharimonadales bacterium (SeqCode) | reverse complement strand
ATACTCTTAGGCGACGGAGACGTACAGCCAGTTGCGGTCGCTGTAGCGCTCGACGCTTCTAAGCAGGCCGTGGGCAGGCCGGCGCTGGTAGAGGGCGTCGCGCACGTCGCTGGATGAGATGTGCGGCGCGTAGCTCTGGAGTACCGTTAGGGCTTTGGGCGGAAGTACCCAGCTGTTAGCTGTCTTTAGAATGCCGCTTTCGGTGTCGTGGCCGCGCAGGCCGATCACTAGTTCAGAACTGGCTAGTAGTTGGCTGACGTTTGGCCAGGCTGGCATACCTTCTACTACATCGGAGCCAAATAAGAATACAAGTTGCCGGCCTTTAAACTGTTGCTGCAGCTTCGGTAGCGTGCGCACCGTGCTGAAGTTAATATCTACCGTCTCGAGTACATCGAACTGCGGGTGCGGCCGGGTAGCCCGCTTGAGCATCGCCACCCGGTGACCGAAGTGTTCGACACCGTGTTTGTGGCGCGGCTGTCGCTCCGGCAAAAAGTACACTTTATCGAGCTGGGCCGTCTGCAGTGCCTGCAGCGCAAACGTAACATGCCCCGAATGCACCGGGTCGAACGTCCCCGCGTAAATCCCAACCCTTTTAGGCATCAGCGGATATCTTTCTGGAGGATATTTGGTGTCTAAGCTTCTCGGCCACTCTTTCGTATAAACAGGCGACCATTTCACCATTGTTAAACTTGGTGTTGTATTGCGTTAGAGACATGCCGTTCAGCTCTTCGCACAATGATCCGTACATCGAGCTAGCTAGACTTTTATCCCATCGTTGGTATTTGTGCGAAGAGGCCAGCGCTCCCACCGAACAGCGGGGCTGGCCATGTTCCCCCATGCCCTCTTTCTGCCAGCCATAATTCCTAATATATTCGGCGGCCCTCAAAAAGATTCTTGCGGCTTGTGTTTGTGCTTTAGTCTCTGCCATATCCTAATTATACGCCTCTCTACTTGGATTTTTTACAGCCACATGACCCGCTAATTGAATGCTTGGTCACTTTTGTTCTTACATTCTTAGCGCCGCACTCCGGGCATTGTTTTGATTCAAACTCACACGTTTCATTATTACTACTCTGCGCATTTGCATCAGTGCCCGCTTCCCCAAGGGCACCAGGCGCTCCCGGGCAGGACGAGGAGTTAGCTTTTTGGATTGCCACTGAACTTTCGGCCATTACCCGTTCGTAATTTCCCTGCTCTAGCGCTACACGGGCGGCGATAACATTTGGTGCAGCCGGACCGAATACTTGTGGATTAATATCAGTATCACCGATAGCCTGCATCACCATGTGTTTCTCGGAAATTTTATGCAGCCGCTGCACTGCTTGCAGTGGATTCTTAATAGTAGGCGCTTCAGTGATAAGCTCAGCAACGATGGCATCGACTTTTGGCTTGAACCTTGCTTCGCGTTCTTTACAGAGTTGCAGATACTCGAGGTAATCTTGTTGCGGCTTAGCTTCTCCAAAGAATGTCCCACCTGCGGCCTCATCCCATAGCCTTACCACATCGACTGCCCCATTGGGAATCAAATCATTATTAATTTTGACCGGTGCGTTGATAATTTCGGCGGCAGTTTTACTTTTTAAATCAATATTGAGGCGTCTAGCGAGCTCAGCAGCTGTTTGATTATCATGTCGTTCACGTGTTCCATCTGCCTTTTTGACACCGGACACGAAGGCGGATTCCGTACTTAATGTACTCCCCCTACTAGTTGTTACCTGAATGGCACAGGTCATAGTTTCCGTAAAGAAGCCTGCCTTGTCCATTTCCTCTTCAGTCATATTATCGGCCGCCAGTGATATTACTACAAAGCTATGATCTTCCAGTTCGCCGTTGCGGTGGGCTTGTTCTATACGAAAAGCATTCGTGGTTTCGGCTTCAGTGCGCTCGCGCATTTGCCAACTGTCGGCAGCGTAGCGTAAACTGTTAGCCTGGACTGAATCGAGTGTCTGTCCATATTGCTGGATCTTCCCGGTTTCATCGACATCGAGATCAACTTTAATAACGTGGCCGGTTTTCATAGTGCGCTCTATTACATCAGTTGCTACGTTAGTCTCAATCATTTTGCGGGCTGTTTCATCACCCCCGGCAGCGGCTTGGATGGCTTCGTAAAGCGACTCCAACGGTTTAACTTTTCTGATTTCTGGCGCAGTTACATCAGCATCCCAGCCACCGATAGCTACAGCTGCTATAAAGCGGTTTGCCCGTGCCCGGACGAGCTCGT
>JBBPZG010000043.1:0-5174 GCA_038199095.1 Saccharimonadales bacterium (SeqCode) | reverse complement strand
CTTTGCCATCACTAATGCCGTCCGTGGGATGCTACCTATCAATAAGCTACGTGATGAACGGCTGAAGCGCCTCAAAGTCTATGCCGGTGCCGAACACCAACACGAAGCCCAAAAACCCCAAGTAATCTCTGTGAAGGAAGCCAAATGACCCTACGCTACGCTACGCATCAGTACTCTGTTCTCTGTGACCTGTTGTCTGTGAATACTCACTCGCCGCACATACAGATAACAGATCACGGACAACTGGTCACACTGGAAGCGACCGAAGGGAGCATCTGATGGCTGATAATTATTTTTATGCCCTAGGGCGCCGCAAGAGCGCCACAGCCCGAGTCCGCTTGCAAGGCGGCAAAGGCGCCATAACTATTAATGGTAAGCCGGCCGAAGAATACTTTGCCGCCAGCAAGTACCTGCTAGCCAAACTACAAGAGCCTTTTACTGTGCTCGACCAAGTCAATAAGTTTGACGTTAGCGCTGTAGTCTCCGGCGGCGGCCACGAAGGCCAAACTGAAGCCATCCGTCTAGGTATCGCTAAAGCCCTAACTACGATGAACGAAGACCTCAAGAGCACCCTCAAGCGCGCTGACCTGCTCAGCCGCGACTCCCGCGAAAAAGAACGTAAGAAGTTTGGCCTCAAGGGCGCCCGCAAACAACGCCAGTTCACCAAACGCTAATTTGACAGATATTGACAGCGGGTGTATATTACCCTTCATGTCAAGACAGCAAAACAACCAGTATTGGTTTACCGACACATTCCGTGGCGGTAGTTTCGCTGTGTTTGTATAGATAAGCCAGAAAGCAGAACAACTAACCCGCCACCCAGGCGGTTTTTTAAATTTATGAGCAGCAAGGAGAAGTAATATGACACCAGAATCCGGTATTATGGAACGTCCCACAATTCTAGAGGAAGCCAAAGTTTTAACTCACAAAATTTTAGAGCGCCAGAAGATACGCAATCAACAAGTAGCCGAGTTGGTTCATGACGATGCCATCACGATTCGAGAAGAGATGGGTTATGGTCCAGCTGAAGAGGTAAATACTGATCAATTAATAGACACCCGCATCAAGGAATATCGTCCGGCTGTGCAAGCCAAAGATCTTAATGACGTGTTGTCGTTAACTAAAAAGTCCGCACAAACGACTTTGGAAGCCCGTAGAAATATTGAAAAGATACTCAAGGATGAAGATGACAGGATTGTAGTAATTATTGGGCCATGTTCTATACATGATCCGGAAGCAGCAGTCGAGTATGCCGATCGCGTTATAGAAATGCGTGAGCGCTATGGAAATGATCTAGAAATCGTTATGCGGGCATACCTTGAAAAGCCACGCAGCGTGCTGGGCTGGAAAGGAGAGACTAATCAGCCTGAGTTGGGCAAACCAACTAACATTAGTTTGGGAGTAACTGTCGGCAGAATGTTGTTGCTACAAATAACAAACAAAGGCGTCCCGGTAGCTAATGAGCGTGTTGATGGTAGAACAACCCAATATTTTGATGGTTTAGTAGCTTACGATCCAATCGGTGCTCGAGACTCTACTAGCACTCGCGGGCGTAATTACCTATCAGTTACCAGTGCCATAGGAGCCGCAAAAAACTCTCCTGACGGTAACCCTAGAAGTGCCGTCCAGGCAGTCGCTGCAGCCGCTGCAGAGCATACCTATTTAGGTGATGATAAGGGGGGCCAACTGGCTGAAATTGAAAGCACAGGTAATGACACTGTTCATGTTATCTTACGGGGCGGGGATAAAGGACCGAATTACTTTGCAGAAAATATAGCAGAGCTCAAGCAGATGTTAAGCGAGGAGGGGCTTAACGAAGTAATTGGTGTGGATGCATCGCATGACAATGCAAAATTGTCGAACGGCGAGAAGGACCATCGTTTACAAACCGAAGTCATTGAAGACCTTAGTCGGCAAATTGCACTCGGTGAGGCAGCAATCAAACTTGTAATGATTGAAAGCAACCTGGTAGCGGGGAAACAAGATCACGAAAAATTATTAGCTGAGGGCAAAGAGCTTCGATACGGCCAAAGCATTACAGATGCCTGTGCCGGGCTTAAAGCCTCTGAAAAAATGCTTGAAATGCTATCAAAGGCAGTGCGGGCAAGACGTAAACTTATTGCTCAGATATAACTTGCCGATACCGTATAATTAAAACAATGACTATGAGTAAACCTGTGATTTTGACTGGCCTAAGGGCCAATAATGACCTGCATATAGGGAATTATCTGGGGGCGTTGCTGCCAATAGTTGATATGGCGAAGCAAAGGGCCGGTGAGTACCAGATTAATCTGTTCGTGCCGGATTTACATAGCTTTACTACGCCGATTGACCATGCTCAACTGCAGGCAGGTATTATGCAAAATCTACGGGTTTTTACCGCCGCAGGTTTACCGCTGGATAACCCAGACGTACACATTTACCGTCAGAGCTATGTGCCTGCTCATAGCGAGCTGACTTGGATTTTAGACTGCTTTACCGGTATGGGCGAAATGAACCGCATGACACAGTTCAAGGATAAGTCGTCGAGTTTGAATGAAGACCGCATAAGTGTCGGGCTGTTTAATTATCCGGTATTGATGACGGCAGATATTCTGCTCTATGGAGCCGAGTATGTGCCAGTTGGCGATGACCAGACACAGCACTTAGAGTTCACCCGTGATATTGCTGAGCGTATGAATAAACAGTTTGGCGAACTATTCGTAGTGCCAAAACCAGTCAAAGAGCAGCATGAGTTTTTTGGGAAAGACCAGGGGCTACGTATTAAGGATCTGGCCGATCCGACGAAGAAGATGAGCAAGTCAGATGAGTCGGGTAAAGGGGTAATATTCATGACAGACACCCCTGCCGATGCGGAAAAGAAAATTATGGCCGCGGCAACAGATAGCATAGATAAGATTGCTTACGACAAGCAACTTCAGCCTGGTATTGCTAACCTCCTCGATATAGTCGCGCTTTTAAGTGGCAGGGAACTTAAAGATGTATGCAATGAGTACGAAGGACAAACGCAGTATGGCCCGATAAAAAGAGCTGCAGCTGAGGTAGTTACGGATTTCCTTGTAGGGTTCCAAAATAAGTTAAAATCTGTTGATAACCAAACCATAGCAGCCAAATTGGTCATTTCGGAAAAACTGATGAACATCCAGGCGGGCGTTACGCTGGAAAGGGTTCAAAAAGCAGTGGGCTTACGCGGTGAATGATATGGAAAGTCGGCAGGAGCAACTGTTTATACCCCGGACAATTCAGTGGACGGAAGGCCGGGGCTTCCAGCGTATTTATAGTAAAAATCCTGACAAGCAGGCCATTTTGGCAGAAGCCTTACTAGGCTTACGAGCGCAGTACTTGATGCATACCGTCGGGCAAGAAACAGCTCAAAGCCTCAATGTTAGCCGGGTTATACGGGATTTTTCGGAAAGCTTTCCGGAGTTTATTGAAGAAGACGTATCCAGAGACCCTGATATTGGACATGGCAGATATACTGTAGATCCACAACTCAAATTATTCGTACAAGCTGCAATACAAAGCTGTGAACCAGACCCCGATGCATAAAAGCGGACGGCTTGACAAGTACGTAACCGACCAACTGGCAGACGTCAGCCGGGCGTTTGCAGCCAAGGTGATCGAGCGGGGTGATGTTTTAATCAACGGGGTAATACAGTATAAGGCCGGCTATAGAATACGTGAAAGCGACGTTATAAAAATACAGTATGATGCCGAAGCGGAACAGGTTATACCAGTCATTGAGCTACCGGTTATTTACGAAGATAAGGATTGTGTAGTTATTAGCAAGCCAGCCGGCGTTCTGAGCCATAGTAAGGGAGCGTTTAATCCTGAGGCAACTGTAGCCACCTGGCTCCAGCCGCGTTTGAAGGGTATGGAAGGGGAGCGGGCGGGCATTGTGCACCGGCTCGACCGGGCCACGAGCGGGGTAATGATTTGTGCCAAGACTCCCGAAGCCATGGCTTGGCTGCAAAAACAGTTTTCGCAGCGGAACGTGAAGAAAACTTACGTAGCAGTAGTAAAGGGCACACTTAAAGAAGATGAGGCTATCATTGATATGGCAATTGAGCGTAATCCCAAAAAGCCCCAAACTTTCCGGGTGAGCAGCAATGGCAAAACGGCCCAAACCGCCTATATAGTTCTCTCTTCCAATGCTGTACTGAGTTTAGTGGAGCTCAAGCCCACCACAGGCCGGACTCACCAGCTCCGGGTGCACCTAAGCCAGCTTGGACAGCCTATAGTAGGTGACACGATGTACGGCGGCCCCGTCTCCGACCGCCTGTATCTGCACGCCAAAGAGTTAGAATTAACACTGCCTAGTAAAGCCCGCAAAACGTTTACGGTACCAGTGCCAAAAGCCTTCGCCCAAAAGGTGCAATCATGAAAGATGTGGTACTGCATCCGGTTACAGAGCGCCAACTCCAGGCTTGGTTAGAAAAACCTAGCCATGCCGCATTGCTGAGCGGGCCTCCGGGTAGCGGTAAGTTAACGATAGCCCATCATTTGGTGGAAGCGGTACTTCAGATAGAGCCGCAAACATTCGGCGCATATAGTTACGGCATGGTGCTCAGCCCACCTGAGGGCAAGGCGATAAGTATTGAATCCGTACGGGAACTTGAGCACTTTCTCAGCCTTAAGGTACCACGCAATACCCCCTATAACCGTGCTGTCATCATAGAAGATAGCCAACTCTTGACCGATGAGGCACAGAATGCCTTATTGAAAACGCTGGAAGAACCACCAGCCGGTACGCTTATCGTGCTCACTGCCAGTCATGAGCAATCATTGTTGCCGACCATCCGTTCACGTGCCCAGATGTTGGGCGTTCGGGCGCCTGCTGCGAGTGCTCTCACCAGTTTTTTTAGCCAGCAAGGTCTTGCAGATGAACGCATCAAGCAGGCATATGCTGTAAGCGGTGGGCTGCCTGGGCTGATGCATGCCATCCTGCATAACACCGACCATCCCTTGTTAGCCGCTACCGGACAGGCCCGTGAACTACTGGGTTTATCAATCTTTGACCGTTTATTGCTAGCCGAACCCCTGTCAAAGCAAAAACCCTTAGTTGAAAATATTTTATTTATACTGCAGCAAATGGCCCATGTAAGCCTGCGCAGTGCCCAGGGCGCATCTGCCCAAAAATGGCAAAGCGTACTACAGGCCAGCTACCAAGCGAG